>JAAYWE010000130.1 GCA_012516755.1 Treponema sp. | reverse complement strand
GGCTTTGCGCGGCCGCTATAGTGTTTTTAGACGAGAGTAAACTATCCTTCTTTGCAAATAGCTGATAGATAGTACATTTAATTCTCGAGCTGGATGCATTTCTGGGCAAAACCCTTAGAAGTACAGGGTTCGAGAATTGCCCTAAATAATATTCGGCATCTTCAGTTCTATGAAACTCTTCCACAGCTTTTTCGATTAACACCAAGGCAGTCGAGCTGTCTAGAATAGCTTGGATTTCTCTTTCATTGAGCAGTCCAATCTCCGCGACGATACAATCGAATTGTCGTGAAAGATCTTCCGAATATCCATTCAGGATCGCGACAAAAGCGCCACATTCTCTGAGTGACCTAGCGAGTTTTTCTCCTTTGCTAATTTCCGAGAGAAAGACTCCAATAGATCTCGCAGAAGATTCTCGCATTCTATCATAGTAAGAAAGGGCTTTTACAACGTCAATAGACGAAACTTCAGCATGATTGCATTTACATTTAATTTTCGTACACCCACATAGTGCATAGAAGAAAAGGTAGAAAAATGCTAGTATCCGGTATGGCCTTCAGCTTTCATACTCATACACTGTTTTGCGATGGAAAGGCAGATGCAACCACAATGGCTCGCACCGCATTCGAACATCATTACACCCATCTCGGATTTTCCGCCCACGCACCGATCTCCCTTGAGACAGACTGTAATTTGCCCTGGGATGAGGCCGATTCCTATGTCTACGCTATCCGTTCTTTAGCTCAGGAATATGAGCCAAAGGGTATGAAGATCTTCTTGGGTCTGGAGACCGAATACGTGCCGGGAATAGCAAAGCCCGATGACCCGGCTTACGAGCCCATGCAACTAGATTACCGCATAGGTTCAGTTCACTATGTTACTACCCCAGGCGAATATCCATTTACTGTTGATGAACCGGAAGATCAGTTCGCTCTACATGTCCAGGATTGGGCGCCAGATGGAGATTATCGAAAAATCTGGAAACGATATTGGTGCTTTATTTCCGAAATGATAGAAGCCGGTGGATTCGATATAATAGGGCATTTTGACTTAGTAAAGAAAAACAATATAGCTGGACGCTGGTTTGATGAAGAGAATCGAGCTTATACAGATGCCGCATTCCAAGCTGTAGATTTAGCCGCCGAAAAAGACTATATCGCAGAAATAAATACCGGAGGTATTGCGCGGAGCAAGCGTGGCGAGCCATATCCATCAGTCTTCATTCTAAAAAGAATGCAGGAGAAAGGCATAAGAATTACCATTGGAGATGATGCCCATACACCTTCCCATATTGGGGTCTATCAGCCAAAAGCCATGGATATCGCCGAGATGGCCGGCTATAAGACGCTGTGGTATATGGATGCTCCAGGTGTCTGGAAAGAAGTCACCTTAGAGTCAGTCAAAGCCCAGCTTAGATAGATCAACGGTTCTTTCGCTCGTCGCTTTTTTGACACTCGACGCAAAGCACCGCATAAGGAATAGCCTCTAGACGCTCCTCCGGAATCTTCTTGCCACACTTTGCGCAAAGACCATAGCGACCCTGATTGATTCGAAGGAGTGCAGATTCTATCGCTTGGTAGCGCTTGAGATCTTGAGAACTCAAGGCTTCGATCATTATCCTATCGATGTCGTCAGATGCGATATCCGCCGAATCCTTAGGATCGGTCTCAGAAAGGGCTTTTCTGAGCTCTTTATTCGATTCGGCAATGGTATTCAAGATTTCTTGTCTCTGAGCCAGCAAGAGACTCTTCATTCTATCGATGAAGGCATTTCCCATCTCTCTCCCCCTCATCAGTTGCTGGTAAAAAACCAGTATGCAGTGGATGGGCACAATGCATCACTTTGGCGAAAATGTCAATACATGTGGAGAGATGTCCTCATGTTGACATTCTATGCATTGATTCATACTATTTCATTCGCATTGTGGCCGCAAGGATTTTTCTTTTGTGGCTTTTGTGCATAACATGGTTCTGCAAAGGACGGATGTAGCTTCCATCAATGATGGATAGACGTCCTAAGACTTTACCATCAAGGAGTATATGTGGCTAAAGAAGAAGCTATTGAGGTAGAAGGCAT
>JAAYWE010000129.1 GCA_012516755.1 Treponema sp. | reverse complement strand
GAGAGGGTGCAGGAGCTGGATTATGTACTTACTCCTGGCCGCTATGTTGGGCTCCCAGATGATGAAGACGACTTCGACTTTGCAGAGCGCTTTACCGCGTTAAAGGCTGAGTTTGAAGAGGAGCTAAAAGAGGAAGAACGGCTGAACGAAGTTATAAAAGAAAATCTAAAAAAGATTAAAATTGAGGGAAAAGAATGAAATTTGACGCTAATGAGCCATATAATCAATTGCCGGATATATTGCCGGACGAGAGATATTGGCATCTGCTAAGCGTCTATGAACAGGCAAATAAAGCAAATCGGGCACTTGCAGAATTAAAAGGAAGACTGTCATCAATTCCGAATCCGAAGATATTTATCAATACTTTGAGCCTTCAGGAAGCAAAAGACAGTTCATCTATTGAGAATGTCTTCACAACGAATGATAAACTTTTCAAGGCTTTTACCGCAGATTCCGAGGCAGACCCACACACCAAGGAGGTATTGAGATACGGGAAGGCATTGGTAGATGGATTTGAAGTTATAAAATCTAAGAAGGAGTTTTCCGTAGAATTAATCGAGAAGATTTACAGGAATATAAAGAATGAAAATGATGGCATCCGTGATTTTCAAGTCTATATAGGAAATGACTATAGAAAGCTCTACACACCGCCATGTTGCAGGGGTGTGATTTTGAGTAAACTTTACAACTGGATAACGGTTGCTAACTCAAAATCCGACGAGATAGACCCTCTTATAAAGATGGCAATACTCCACTATCAGTTTGAGGCAATCCACCCGTTCAAAGATGGTAACGGAAGAACAGGCAGAGTGATCAATGTGCTGCTGCTCTCTGCATACGATCTGCTGGAAGATCCTGTCCTGTACCTATCGAAATACATCAACGAATATAAGAATGATTATTATCGGCTATTATTGGGCGTAACCGAGAAGAATAACTGGGAAGAATGGATACTCTTTATACTTAAAGCTGTAGAAGAAACAGCAAAATATACCCTTGACAAGATTTCTTCTATAATTGGACTGTTCAATGAAACAAAGGTGAAGATTCAATCTGAAGCGCCGAAAATTTACAGCTTTGAACTGCTAGAGACTCTGTTCACGCAAGTCTATTGTAAATATGCCTTTCTTGTAGAGCAGGGGATCGCCTCATCAAGGAATACTGCAAGTAAGTACCTTAATAGACTTGTAGAAATCGGAATTCTTGAAAAGGAGAAGGTAGGAAACGAGTTTATCTTCAAGAATAAAGGCTTGTATGAACTATTCAAAAAGTGATGAAATGCACAGCCTTTATGCAATACCTATCGGGAGCGCACAAAAAAGTAATTAAATTGTGCATACCTATCGGAGTATGCACAAGTGTTGTGCATACCATATAAAATGTATTCAGCTGGAGGCGCTGGATGCCTGATAGAGAAGTACACACAATACGCGACCTTATCTACTATCAATACGCAAAGATCATCGCAAAAAGCGCCTTTGGTCCGGATGCAAAGGCAACATCGTATGGCTTTATTAAGAAAACCTTTCGCGAATTGAAGAACGACGAAAAGAAATGGTCTGAGATCCTGCGGGAAGACCGGCAACTGGTAGAGATGGAAAAGAAATGCATTTACTGCGGCAGTACTAGCGGCTTAAGTTGGGAACACATCGTTCCGCGGTCACTCTATATCAACGAACGTTGCCCCGCCTGCGATCGTATCCAGGGCATACACAACCAAATATGGGCATGCAGGACCTGCAACTCCAGGAAGGGCACAAAGGGACTGTACCACTTTTATGATGAACTGTATCCCGATGAACGTATCTCAGACATCATCCCGCCGCTTCTTGAAAAGAAATACTTAAAGACCATTTACTACTGCCACCAGTGCAATGGAACACTGGATAGCAACTGCGGAGGAAAAGAACTATCGGTACTCGACCTTGATCTGTGTATAGAAGGAGTCGACTGATGGGTGAGAGGATACCGGAGGGGTGGAGGGGAAAAAAGCAGGGAGCAATCCCTTCGAATAGTAGCAAAGGCAATGCCTACGACAATGCGCTCATGGAATCGTTTTACAAGACACGGAAACGGGAAGTCGTGAAAAATGCTGGATTCAAAACTGTATTTCGTCAAGCCGAAATCCCCCAAAAAATCGTACAAAAATACCCATCATGCCATGGGTATTTTTACCTGGTCCTTTTGCCGCATGAGGGCATGTTTCATCCTGTAGCTTTCGCCCTCAAACAAGAGAATGTGGCCATGGTGGGCAAGTCTGTCGATCATTGCGGCAGCCATCTCTGGTTGTCAGTGAAGATCGTTCCTCACTTTGAGAATTCGAGATTGGTCGTGAGAATGATACTTCTTCGTTCGTACGAGTCGGCAATGATTCTGAAAAGAAGTTGGGCACCCTGGCGATCGACAGGCACATAGCCCCACTCATCAATAATCAAGAGGTCAGCTCTCAAGATGGTCTTTAAGAGCCTCTCAAGTGCGCCTTCCTTGAAGGCTTCGGAGAGTTTGACGACCAATTCCGCTGCGGTGAAGAATCTGGTTCGAAAGGATCGAAAACACGCGGCAACGCCAATGGCGGTGGCGAGATGGGTTTTCCAAGTTCCCACGGAACCGTACAGCACGAGGTTCTTTTTCTCAGCGACAAACTGCGCGGTCATCAGCTCCTGGCTGGAGAGCGCGAGCGGCAACTTAAGACTTGAGTCCTCGAACCCTTCGAAGGTCTTATAGACAGGGAAGGCCGCTTCACGGAGAAATCTTGCTCTGCGAACGTCTTCGCGGTTGGCTATCTCTCGCTTCAGGATCTTCAAGAGAAACTCCTCCTGGGGCGCCTTAGCCTCTTCCTCGCAGATCTTCACCGCGGTTTGGCTCAAGGCCATCTTGCGTAACAGCAGCGAGATTTCATTTCGCAGTTCGGCTCGGTTTACGCGCGCTTTCCTCATGACAGGACCTCCGTGCCGCGCATGAAGATGCGATCATAGGCACCAAGATCGGGGCCTTCGGAGGGAATGCCATACAGTCCATCGAACTCAACCCTGGACGCGACCGCCTCAAGACTGTAGCTGTCGAGCCTGCCGCGAGCAATCGCTTCTTCGAGCGAGGTCATGGCGACCTCGAAGCCGAAGGCAGCGCTGCTCTTCACTAAGACGCTCAGCACGCTCCGCAGATCGGGTTTTGAAAGCTCGTCCATAGCGACTCTCACCGCGTCGCCGATGCTAGCCCTAAAGGCGCTATTCATCCACGCCCCAGGTTTCCTCATGAGTGTTTCAAGGCTGGTGCGGTAATCGTAGCTGTCGCTCCGCTCCTCGCCATAGAGCCGCCGGTGGACACACAGCGGCGCGCCATCGCGCTGATACACCACGAGCTCATGCGCTTTCAGCCCGATGGTTACCTCGCTCTTCCCGTACTCGGGAGCACTCGAGTACCAATGTTTTCCGTCTACGCAAAACTTGCCGTACCCATCCGTGGGAACTCGCTCGAAGCGTTCGACCATAAATGGGCGCGCCGGCAACACGCCAAGCGCGTGCCGTTCGTCGTCGAACAGATCGGCAATGCTCACGCATTTCTTGTAGTGCGCTCGCACGTGATCCTTCGTCGCCATTTCGAGCAATTCTATGTTCCAGGACTCAAGGCGTTCTACGCTCGGCAGGGGCACATAGTAGTTTCTTCGTGTATAGCCGATTTTGTTTTCGACATTTCCTTTCTCATAGCCTACCCCGGGGTTGCAGAAACTGACGGCAAAGCCGTAATGGCATTTGAACCGAAGAAACAACTGACTCAGGGTCACTCGGTCGCGTACTCGCCGGCCTACCCCTGTCGCGTTGTCAAACACGATCCTGCCGGGAACGTCCCCAACATGGTTGAAGATATCTTTCAGCCCTTGCGCCACGCATTACGCAGTTTCCCTGTTGAAACACTGTGTAAAGCCCGCATTGCTGAAAGGAAAAGTCAGCGTGAGGTATTTAACCGTTCTTCGAACACCGGCTTATATGAGTTCGGCTTCCCCAAAATCGGCTTGCGCCTCGCCTTTCGACCACACCAGCTCGAGATAGCCCTCGGCTTCCTTCTTAGCTGATTTTCGTTGTTTGACATACCGCTGTACCAAAGGATAGGAGCAATTATATTCGTCAGGATGTTCTTCCCGCAGTCGTGCATGGATGCGTGTGGCGGTATGGCGCTGCTTGAAGCGCATCCTGAGATCTTCAGCGAGCCATAGATCGATGATCGGTTTCCATGGATCAAGTTTTGAGAGCCATGGCGCTTGCGCCTCCTTGGGAACGCCAAAATCTTCTTGTTGCATGTATTTCGCCGTGGTCCTTCGATCAATGCGCAATCGCGCGGCTATCTCGCAGGTCCCAAACCCTTGCCGCTGCAGATCCTTGATTTGATCAATCTGGCTCATATGGAGCATGTCCTCCTCCCTGCGGTTACCATCCTACAGGGTTTTCCCCGTCGAATCTCCCCACGATATTAATGGGGAATTCCAACGATTTTTCTGTCCATCCCAGGTTGATCTTTTAGGGCATTTTCAGTTTACGCTATACACAGCTGATAGAGAAGCCCTCGGCCAGTATGTAGTTCGGGGTGCTATCGGTACCAAGAAAATCCACTACGACGAGGCTTCCGACACGGTTGTTTGGACCGCATCCCCCAAGGGGTTCTACAAGGGCACGTCCGAG
>JAAYWE010000128.1 GCA_012516755.1 Treponema sp. | reverse complement strand
GGAGTTGGAGCTTCAATTGGTTTGGATAGACTAATTGCAGCTTTAGAGACAATCGGCAAAATAAACGACTCAGTAATATCGACCCAAGTGCTCATTATGAATCAAGAAAAAGGAAATGCAGAAAGTATCGCGATATCAGAGCTTCATGCGCTTGCAGCCCATCTTAGAGATGTTGGCTTTTCCAGCGAGGTATTCCCTGAGGAGAAAAAAACTCTAGCCCAGTATACCTATGCTGAGCGAAAACATATTCCTCTCGCTCTCTTCACCAATTCGGCAAAAGGCCCCTATAATATCAGGATTCTAGCGGAGAGAAGGAACATAGAGTGTCTGGATTTCGACAGCCTCTGCAAATTTATTAGGAGCTTCCTGAATGTCCAAACCTGAAATGGAAGAAGGACAAGACAGAAAACCTGAGCAAACCCAATCGATGAGCCAAGAAATTGGGCTTCTGGACGGAAGCATTCGTTCTTTTGTGAAAAGATCCGGAAGAATTACCGAAGCTCAACGCAGAGCGATAAAGTTATTAGGACCCAAATACATAATTCCATTTTCGGAAGAATTACTGATTCTGGAAGAATTATTTCCTCAGAATAGACCAATAATCTTGGAGATTGGTTTTGGATCCGGACAAGCGACATGGCGAATTGCTCAAGAAAGACCTGAATTCAACTATCTTGGAATTGAGGTTTATGCGTCCGGCGTAGGAAGGCTAATAATGGACCTCGAACTCCATGCCATAGAGAATGTGCGCATATTGCAGCAAGATGCTATCGCTGTGTTGAGGCACATGATAGCGCCTAGAAGCCTTGGCGGCATCCATGTTTTTTATCCGGATCCCTGGCCAAAAAAACGACACCACAAACGCAGGCTCATGCAATATCCAATCGTCTTTCTCATGGCTCAAAAACTTATGCCTGGAGGCTATCTCTATTGTGTAACTGATATAGAGGAATATGCTAGCTTTGCTAAAGCCTCGCTTGACGCCTGCTCACTGCTAGAAAACCAATATGAGGACTTCGCACCTTTTCAACCATGGCGTCCGGAAACTAGATTTGAAAACCTTGCAAAAGAGGCTGGGAATCAACATTTCGAGCTCTTTTACAGGAAGAACTAGCGGTCTAGATCATGCTTTTTGAAAACATGGCCTGATTTGGTCTCTTTCGGCAAATGCCCTCTGTCGGAGATGCCTTCTTTCGGCTCTCTGTTTTCTCTGCCTTTTGATATTGAGACAGGTTCCTTCTGCTTTAATGCAATGATCTGTTCTGCTAGTTCCGGCGATATTTTATATAGCTGAGACCTTGACAGTGGAGAAACAGACATCGCATACATTCTGGTAGTACGGACAATCTCGCCTGCAACTATAAAATCTGCATCCTGTCGAAACATAACCGAGCCCGGATGAATATGGATTTTTTCTGCGGTGAGAGATCTAAATATGCCTCTTCCTTGTCGTGCACATACAAATTGAATAAGTCCTCGACTAACGGCACATAGATAATCGTTAATAGAACCACCTGATCCAATAGGAATGCCCATATCAGATACAATTAGGTCAAGCTGCTCCTTGATTCTAAGGATTTCTCGAAGCGTGCGCTCATCTAAATAGTTGCGCTCACAGAATTTTGTCTTGTCCCGAGCAGAAGAGAAAGCGTCATAGAGCTTTAGATATGAGACAAAGTCGCCCATAGCATCTAAAAAGTGATGATGAGCAGATCGCGCCTCTGTTTCTTCACCTGGAGGAAGAATATATGGGCTTGTAGTCGATAGAAAAGCCGCTGCAATAAGCGTCTGGCTCAAAACACCTGGATACTTAAGGATAGCTTCAACAATCATCCGCGATAGCTTTGGCAGAAGTGGAAAGGCACACATCATCTCGCCAATATGTGTAAGAGATCTGTCTGTATTTAGTGCATCGAGCATGTTCAGTGCTTCGATGGCTCCTCGAATTGCGCTCTTTGGCGGCTTTGTTATGAAGTCGAAATGCTCAAAATCAGTTATGCCCAGTTCAGCCATTCGCAGCAGAACCTCCGATAGATCCGTCCTTCTGATCTCTTCTGTGGAATAGAGGGGACGCGATTCAAAATCTTTAAGAGAATACAGACGGTAGCAGATTCCGGGACGTGTGCGCCCTGCTCTGCCTTTGCGCTGATTAGAGGAAGCTTTTGAAATAGGAGTCTCAATTAGGCTTGCAGTAAAGGTTTTAGGATTATAATAATTGATTTTGGCCAATCCAGAGTCGACAACAACAGTTATTCCATCAATGGTCACGCTCGTTTCTGCAATGTTGGTAGCTATTACCACCTTGACCTTACCTGGTGGAGGACTCTCAAAGACTCTTTCCTGTTCATCCTTGCCTAGGCGTGCATATAGAGGAATACAATCGAGCTTAGAAGCCCAGCGGCTTGTCATCAGAACCTGTAGGCACTCCTTGATTGTCTTTTCTCCAGGAAGGAAAATGAGAATATCTCCAGATTCGGCATCTGTTTCCCCTCTCAGTACTCTATCTATGATGGAAAGGATCTTTTCATAGAGAGCCTCATCCGAAGATCGATAATACAACTCATTGCTTTCTTTGGCGTTGGGAATATATCTTGATCCTGTTTCTGATACAGGCCGAATTGCATCATAGATGATCCTGACCGGAAACATAGGAGCATCGATTCTTACGACTGGGCATTCTCCAAAATACTCGGAAAAAACTTCCGCATTTATTGTGGCTGATGATACGATTACCCTAAAATCATCTCTAGCATCTATGACTTTCTTAAGAAGCCCTAGTATAAAGTCGATATTCAGGCTTCGTTCATGGGCTTCATCGACCATTATTATGCTGTAAGAAGAAAGATACGGGTCAAATTTCATTTCCTGCAAGAGAATACCATCTGTCATTATCTTTATGGCTGTATTCGGGGCTGTCACATCTTCAAAACGCATCTTGTATCCAACGATTCCCGGCACAGTGGTATTGAGTTGACGGGCGATAAAATCGCTTACTGACAAAGTCGCAATTCGCCGTGGTTGGGTTATGCCTATTGTGCCATCTGCTGCATATCCAGCCTCATAGAGTATAATAGGTAGCTGTGTTGTCTTACCCGAACCAGTGGGACTCTCTACGACAATAACCTGGTTCTTTGCTAGAGCTTCTAAGATTCGAGATTTTTCTTGATATATTGGAAGATCATGAGGATTCATCATAACTCTAAGTTTAATGATATGAAGAGAATTCAGCCAGTATGCGACATTCACTCAAGAGAAACATTCTGATAAAATCCGAGTATGAACTTCGATTCCAATCTTGATGCCGAAAGCCGTCTATTCTCTCCGCTTTCTGTCTCCCAAATCACTTCTCTTATAAGAAATAACTTAGAGAACAAATTCCCAGATGTCATCATCGAGGGAGAGGTTTCCAACTGCAAGATGGCAGCTTCCGGACATCTCTATTTTTCTCTCAAGGACGAGGAAGCCATTCTTCAAGTTGTCATGTTTCGAAGGGATTTGCTTACCCTTGATTTTGTCCCCAAAGACGGTATGCAAGTATGGGCACGCGGAGCTATATCAGTCTATGCGCAGAGAGGACAATATCAGCTCATTGCAAGGAATGTGAGGCAGACAGGATTTGGTGATATCTTGGCCATGCTGGAACAGCGCAGACGAAAATTCGCCGAGGAAGGCCTGTTCGATGAATCCAGAAAAAAAGAAATCCCTGCCTTTCCCACCAGATTAGGAGTTGTGACAAGTCCTACAGGCGCCGCGATACGCGATATAATTCGTGTGATTCAAAGGCGCAATCCTAAGGTGAGTATCTTGATCCTTCCAACATTGGTGCAGGGACAAGAAGCAGCCGCTTCAATCGCGGAGCGAATTCGACAGGCAAACCTCTGGAATCTGGCCGATGTGCTCATTGTTGGACGAGGGGGAGGTTCTATCGAAGATTTGCTGCCCTTTTCGGAAGAAGTAGTAATTCACGCAATTGTAGAATCCAACATTCCAATAATAAGTGCAGTAGGCCATGAGACAGACTGGGCTCTTTCCGATTATGCGGCAGATCTGCGGGCTCCGACACCTTCGGCCGCGGCCGAAATGGCATGCGCTGATTTATATTCGATATATAAGGAGATAGCTCATTTTGAAAATATCATGGGGCAATCGATGAAGCACTCCATCACCAATGCGAAGCAAAGACTTTCTTCTATTTCTCCTCATATTATGGAAGACATCCTCCTGCGAAAGAATCTGGTAGCAAGCCAGAGATTTGATTCGGCTATCGAAAGCATAAGGAACAGTTTTCAGAAAAAAGCAGAAGACCTGAATCACCGCTTGGTCCTTGCTTCGAGCGCTATAGAAATAGCCAACCCTAGGGAAATAATGAAACGTGGTTTCTCAGTTGTCAAAAAGAACGGCGTTGATATAGTACACTCTTCCAGAATGCTGGCTCTTGGCGATTCTATCAACATCATGTTCTATGAAGGTGAAGCGGATGCTGATGTAAAAGCGACCAGAGATTATGGTGACAAAAGGAGTTCAGGATGAAAGATTTCGAAAAAAGGATTGCACATCTCGAGGAATTAGCGGAGAAAATGAGAGATCCGGATCTTCCTTTGGAAAAATCGTTTGGCTTTTTCGAAGAAGGTGTAATGCTCGCTCGAGAACTTAGGAAGGAACTAGATGAGCTACAGGGCAAGGTAGAAATCCTCCTCAATAGCCTTGAGGTCAGAGAAAACGATGAGGCTGAAGTGCCCAACATTACCAAATTCGATTTTCAGTCTTCCGAGTCTCAAAATGACTCTCAAGACAAGCAAGCGCCATAATAGACCTCAACTACCTGGTTTGACGGCCGCTTCCAAAATGGGAATCAGGGAACGGTCGGAGTCGGCGAGTTCCATATTCGAAATCGATTCTATAGGAAGCCATGCTACTTCGACATGCTCATTGAGTTGTCGGATGCTCCCAGGGCTAAAAGAGACCTCCCAGGCGGCTAGAGTCCGAGTTCTTCCCTTATTCTCGAAAATGCTCTCGCCTAAAAACCTTATTACATCGATATTAGCGCCGAATTCCTCGAGGAATTCGCGCTTGAGAGCAGATTCATCCGATTCGCCTTCTTCCACTTTGCCGCCTGGAAACTCCCAGCGGTGACTCATTTCTGTATGATCCTTCTTGCGTCTAGCAACGAACAATAGACCGCTCTTAATCGCAATGCCAGCTACTGAGCGGAGAGATTCGATTTTACCTGCTGTATCATCTTGTCCAACCATCTGTATTTCTCACTGCTATCTATCATTATCCATATCGGTTTCCATGGCTCCGCTACTTATGCGAGCACAGGCATTGGCTAGGTCTAAAGGAGTAAACCATCCTTTTTTGAGCCAAAGCTGTTTTCCAGCTAAGCCGTGCACCAATATCGCCCCCAATAATGCTCTCGCCACAGGATTATCAGAAGAGGTGGCAGGTTCTGTCGATTCTCGGTTTTCTTTTCTTTCCTTTGAGAAAGCTATCCATCGAGCAAGAACCCCCCCTATCATTCCAGACAATACATCTCCTGATCCAGCAATTCCTAAGCCCGGAGTACTGCCATCATATATGAAACAGGTACCATCCGGAAGACCGACATGAGTCGTAGAAGCCCTTAGGGCAAGCGCTATTTCATATTTTTTTGCAAGAGCGGTTACCGATGTCACGCTCTCCGAAGTCTTACCAGAAAAATCGGAACCCAGCATTGGGATGAACTCGCTAAATTCACCGGGATGCGGAGTCAGTATAATGGGCCCTCCAAAAAAGCTAGAATCCTGGTTTGCTCTTGCCATTCTT
>JAAYWE010000127.1 GCA_012516755.1 Treponema sp. | reverse complement strand
TTCCATCTCGAGGAAACAAGGAAAATCGCAGCGCTAACGGCTGTCATTCCGCGGACAAAGGCAAAAACAAGACCTGAAAAAAAAGCAGGCAAAATCATTGGAAGAGTGACCTTAGTGAAGGTCTTGCGCGAATCCGCTCCCAAGTTGATGGCTGCTTCTTCGATCGAAGGATCTATAGACGAGAGGATCGCTTTGCCCGATTCTATTCCAACTGGAATATATCTAAATACAAAATTTAGAAGGAGAATGGTCAATGTCCCGGTCAATACCAAAGGAGGATGATTGAAAGCAAGGATATATCCTATGCCAATAACCGTACCAGGCACTGCAAAGCTCAACATGCTGACCGATTCTACGAAACGTCTACCAGGGAACTTGACTCGCATGACAAGATATGCGATTACCATGCCCAAAAGCCCGGCAAAAGGCGTAGCTGTGCCGGCGATTATGAGTGTGTCGCGCACTGCTTTGAACCCAACGCCGAATACGAATTTAAAGTGGTCTAGAGTAGGTCTATGATCGTAACCCCACACCTTGGCAAAAGCACCGACAACAATAGAAAAATAGATCATAGCAACTAATAGAGCGAGTATTAGGCAAGCCACAAACAAGGCCGCTCTGGCTCCTGGGCTTACAATCTGTGTCGTGGATTGCTGCGGTTTTCCCGTCACTGTTGTATATTTGCGCTTTCCCACTAACCATCGCTGAAGATAGAAAGCAATTAGCGATGGCACAAGAAGCAAAATCGAGATGGCAGCCCCTTTAGGAAGATCATACATTCCAACGATCTGCAAATACGCCTGGACCGATAGCATAGGGAATCGGCTCCCCGCAAGAATAAGAGGGTTACCGAAATCAGCAAGAGTCTCGACAAAAAGAAGAAGCACAGAACTTGCGATACCCGGAATAGCTAGCGGTAAAGTAACTTTTTTGAAGACTTTCCACCTTGTTCCTCCAAGATCCAGCGCTGCATCCTCTAGGATCGGGTTCATAGATTCGAGTACACCTTTCAAAGTCAAATAAGATACGGGGAAAAAGGTGACTACCTGAGCAATAAAAAGTCCATTGAATCCGTAAATAGGAAAATTCTGAATCTTGAGAAGGTTCCAGCTAATTAGCCCATTATTACCAAAAAGCATTATGATCGCCAAAGCACCAATAAATGGTGGAGATACAATGGGAATCACTGCCATAGTATTAAAAAATCTTGCCAATGGAACTTTGGCACGCACAACCGCAAAGGCAAAAATGAAGCCAATAATTGTCCCAACAATCGCCGTTAGAGTACTCATAAACAGGCTGTTGTATAAAGCCTTGCGAATATAGGCTGACTCTGCAACCTCAGAATATACTCCGAGCCCAAGCCTGCCACCGCCAACATCGAGGCTGGTTGCAGCTACTTCGACCAAAGGATAAAGTATGAATATTGCAAGCGATGCGGTGACCAGCAAGATAACGGCTAGTAACACCGGATCGCGGGCGAGACGCTTCAAATTAGTGCTCGCCCGGAATCCAGATACCTGCATCAATTGCTCACTTTGCGCTTAAGACTTCATTAACCCAGCGCTCTACCAGCCTTTTCTTCTGCTCGCCCGCCCAGAGGACATCGACATCGATGGTCTTAAGAGACTCGAAAGCCGGCATTCCCTTACCGAGCGGCACACCCGGAATAACTGGATAGAAATATGTCTTTAGCTCTGTATAGACCTTTTGTCCTTCAACAGAAGAGAGCCAGTCTACTAAAGCCTGAGCTGCTTCGAGATTCCTGGCACCTTTGAGTATGGAGATTGCTGGAGCCTCGAACCAGACACCTTCCTTTGGGAAAATGACTTCTATAGGGAAGCCTTTATCGATGGCTTCGAAAAACGCTGGGGTAAATTGAATTGCTATTGCACATTGTCCTACTTGAACGGCTTGTGATGGTGCTGTGCCCGAAGATGTATAGGTCTGAATGTTTGGGGCAAGCTTTTTCATATAATCGAATGCCTTGTCTTCGCCCATAAGCACGACGAGCGAAGCAACGATATTATATGCGGTTCCAGAAGACTGAGGAGATGGCATCTGTATTTGCCCCTTGTACGCTGGGTTGAGCAAATCAGCCCAACTCGTGGGTTTTGGCGCTCCTATGCGAGCAATAACTTCCTTATTCACCGCAAAAGCCATGGGATTCATGTAGAAGCTACGCCAGTATCCCTCCGGATCCTTGAACTCCTTACCCAGTTTGTCAAAATTCGGCCCTTTGTATGGCTGAGTGAGCTTATCATTCTTTGCCACAATATGATTTTCGCTAGGAGCACCGAACCACACATCCGCTTGAGGATTTGCGGATTCAGCCTTGATTCTGGCATAAGCTGGGCCAGAAGATAGATGAACAAACTGCACCGCGATACCGGTCTGGGCAGTAAAGGCATCCAGAATCTTTTTCGCATTCACCTCATCTACGCTCGAATACACTACTATGGACTGACCAGCCTTTGCAAAGGCCGGTACTAACAACATAACAAATGCCAAGACTAGCATTGCCTTGCGAATTGCTTTCATAGGATCGCCTCCAGATTAGGAATATAATCTCGTATTGTATAATCTTTTTACTGTGTCCGCAATGAGAAAGAGCCTATTTAGAACACGTAAGTTAGGCTTTCCCATATCACAACCAGCCATTTGCTTGGCATTGACTGGACATGAATTATGGCGCATTCTGGATGGCGGTTGCAGAAGGAATAGAATCATGTCAAATCAAAAAGCACAAGTCTCACAAAAAGGTTCTAAGGCTGCATATAGATGGGACATGGTCTTTGCAGGGGCTATGTTAATGCTCTGCTTTGGGACAGTCTATGCTTGGAGCTACTTCCAAGTGCCTCTTATGCAGACCTTTGGATGGAATAATGCTCAGGTTTCGCTTGTTTTTTCGTTGGCTATATTCTTCCTTGGCATGGCTGCTGCCGTAGGTGGAGTTATACTTCCAAATGCAGGCCCCCAGAGAATTGCCCTGATTGGAAGCGTTCTTTTTAGTCTTGGATACCTTTTGGCAGCCTTTGCGCTTTCGCTCAAATCCTTAGCTTTATTATATATAGGATATAGTATTATAGGAGGCACCGGACTGGGGCTCGGATATGTAACACCGGTGGCTACGGTTTCCAAATGGTTCCCTGAGAAAAAGGGGCTTGCAACCGGCATGGTAATAATGGGATTTGGCTTCGGTGCGCTTTTTATGAGCAAGGTCATAGCACCAGTTTTTCTGCGATTATACGATGGAAATCTCGTAAATTCTTTCCTTACTTTTGCATTGCTTTTTGCTGCTATAACAATCCCTTCATCTCTTGCCATGAAAGACCCACCAGAAAGAGCTCTTGGACAATCAAAACAGCCCAATTCCTCCAATTCTCGCCGACAAAAGCAGGACGACGCAAAAACAGCAATTTCTCTATCTTTAAGACAAGCCTCGAAAGATATTCTTTCAAAAAGATTCCTTGTGGTATGGATGATTCTATTCTGTAATATCAGTGCAGGAATATCCATAATCGGCTTTCAATCACCTATGTTCCAGGAGCTTATTATAAACAGGAATCCTTCCTCAACTGCGGAAGCTCTCGCCTCGATGGGAGCGACTCTTATTGCTGTAACTTCTATCTTCAATGGTGTAGGAAGGTTGCTGTGGGGGATTTTCTCGGACAGATTTGGAAGAATAAGGGCTTATCGCCTTTTGCTTGGGAGTGAAATCCTGGTTTTTCTCTTGCTAATATTTACAAGGAGCCCATTGGTATTTGCAATCTGTGCCTGCTGGATCCTTTTCTGCTATGGAGGAGGATTTGGAATGATGCCCGCAACCATTTCCGAGCTATTCGGACCACAAAAAATGGCTATTATGTATGGTGCCGTATTAACTGCATGGTCCTTTGGCGGAGTAATTGGTCCTCAAATTACGGCTTATATCAAGGATACTCAACCATCTCAGGCCATCAAGATTTCCTTCATCGTGGGCGCTGTGTTTATCGCCATAGCCTTTCTATTTTCGATTTTGATTACCGATAAAAAGAAATAGGCCACCTTCTCCAGAAAAGGCGGCCTATCTAGCAGGGAGAGGACTCGAACCTCCGACCTCCGGGTTATGAGCCCGACGAGCTGCCAACTGCTCTACCCTGCGGCGCAAAAATTAATCTACAATAAATCGCAAAATATGTCAAGGGATAGGAAAATTTTCTGATACAATGGTGAGTTTTCACTATCAGGATTTGGAGATAGCGGCCCAGTTTGGTTTAGGTCAGGTTAGTCTAAGCCAAATAAGGTCGGTCGCTGTTTGCGCGAAAGGCGCGCGCAGGATTAGTTTAGGTCAGGTTAGCCTAAGCCAAATAAGGCTCGGTTCGGCTGCATCATACTGACCTAACTTAGCTTTGTTTCGTCTAATCCGCCTTGCTTGCCAAATTGAAGCATGAAGCATCAAAAATGAAAAAGGCGATGCAAATCCGCATTCTTGAAAACGCGAAAGTGAAGGTATAAGAAGAAGATTGCGATGGATAAGAGAGCAATGGCGCAGACAGGAGACCATCGCAGAACCACCATACCAATCGCAAATAAATCGATTAGCACTTCCAGGCCAATGCAAAACATCGCCGCCACTATTGTTATATAAGCAATTAGATTGAGACCTTTCTCCTTGCTCTTTTCGAATATAAGGTAAACCAAGCCACCCAGAGATTCTACAAGCATTATGATTGGAACCGCCAGACCGAGCGCCCATCGCTGGTTACCAGAAATGTACCCAATTATTACAAATAATAAGGGTGGTACAAGAACGCTCAATAAGATACGAAGAATGGGCCTCTTTCTCAACATGAAAAATGCTGTCAATTCCACCCATAGAAACAAAATGGATACAATAGCGTAGAGAGACCACGAGAATCGCCTGGATTCAAAAAGATCAATAGCGCCAAGCACCAGTATTGCTATAGCCAATGTCACAGAGAGAATTTCCCAAAGAATCGTCGGTTTTTCTTGGGGCAAAGTTTCTTCTTCGGGGTTTTTTTGATCATTTACCGAGTAGACAACTGCATTTTCCTTTTCGCAAGCCTTTGGGTTTAAGGTTCCGCAGAGTGGGCATCGTTTGGCGTTGCCGATTTCTACCCCGCATTCGGGACAATACGACATGATTCACCCCCCATTTTTGCCTTCAATCTTCACTGATTCCATTGTCAGATCGACATGAAACACTGACATGCAGTCCGATACTTCTCAATCGTCGAAAAAACAATTGCTCGAGTTCGCGCGATTGCGCCAAGCTTCCAAAATTGATAATAAGTTCATTGCCCCAACTTAGCATTGAGGCATTTGTCATGGTAACCATGCTTGGAGCCGGTATAAATCCAAAGCTCAATATATGAGGAACAAAACCTGGAGGCATTTTCAATTGGCCCAAGTTAGAAATGAAACCAGAAAGCATACTCTCGCCAAATTTCGAGAAAAAGACCCTAGCGAAAAAATCCTTTATTCTAAGAGGAACCAATCGGACAGCCAGATTCCTTGCACTTCCGGCATTACGGCACAAGTGTCTAGATATGCTCATTCGATCATATTCGAGCTTCATCTGATAGTGAGTCCGCAAAACAAGCTCATCGAAATCTCTCATACCGAGCCGCATATCTTCACTGATCAGCACAAAGAGAGAAAAATTGCGAAAGGTTCGAGAAGGAAAAAGCTGGCGCAGATTGATAGGTATCTCTACTGAGACATAGGGCTCACGCGGAGGGGGATTAGTTGCGTACCATAAATGCTGCAAGGCATCGAGATAGACGGCTGACATGAGTTCGGTCAAGCTGATATTTCTTCGATGAGCCTCAGCGATGACTTCGCTAGTAAGCAACTTCCCTGAAATTATGCGGTACTGGCCTTTGGGCAAGCAGGATTTGCTCAAATGAAAAGCATGCGGTCTTAGATCCGGGAATGGCAATCCATTGGGAAAATACCGCTGATAAGCATCTTCGAATTCTTCGCTTATCGCCAAGCCACTCATTTCACCTGAGGACACAGCTATGTCTTTCCACTCGCCTTCTCCTAGTCGTGCACCCGGGTCGACACCCTTCAATATGAGGTAGTTTGCAAGGAGAGACTTAAAAAAACCTATGCCTCCCGTACCATCAGTCAAAGCATGAGAAAACTCACCCGAAATTCTGTTCCGCTTCCAAAGAATGCGAAACATGCGCGTTCCATGGCGATTTATATTCCATCCCTGACAAGGAAAGTCCAAATCCGGATAAATCGGCGGCATTGTTTTGCAAGGCTCAAAATAATACCAGAAAAATCCTCTTCGGAGCCTTACATTGAAATAAGGCATGCGGTTTACTGTAAGAGCAAGCGCCTTTTTCAATATTTCTGGATCTATGGGCGCATCGAGCTCGGCTTCGAACCTAAAAAGACTCGTGCTGACGTCATCTGTGACTGCTGGCATGATGATTGCAGCGTTGTCGAGCGCATACCATTCGCCAGCATTATCTTCGCGCCGAGTGTGGACGAATCTATGGCTTACTGTGCTCTGGCGATTTTTGTTCATGTTTCGATTATAGAAATGTAATAAATGGCATTGCAAGGACGAGAATTATAATGACGGCCATTGCCGGAAGAAAATTACCGGTTTTGAAGCTTTTGATCTCCAAGAGCCCCAGGGCTATCATGATTACAAGCGCTCCTCCGATAGCCGTAAGCTCGCCCAACATTAGGTCACTGACATAGGGCTTTATGTACTCGGATAGTAAAGTAAGCGCTCCCTGATACACAAAAACAGAAAGAGCCGCAAATGCTACACCAATTCCCATAGCCCCAGCGAATATTATCGAGACAAAGCCATCGAGTACACTTTTAGTTAGAATAAGTGAATAATCTCCCATGGTTCCCGCATTGAATGAACCCACTATTGTCATGGCGCCCGCACAGAACAAAACCGAAGCATTGAGAAATCCTGTTGCGAAAGTGTCTTCGGACCTGCGCGCAAAGCGTTTTTTAAGACCATCTCCTAGCCTCTCTATCGCACCTTCGACATCGAAGGCAGTACCCAGAAGTCCACCTACCATCAATGCAAGGGCAAAAGAAAGAATATGGTCTGTCTCTAGCACCATCTGAATACCAATAGCAAGCGATGTAAGCCCTGCCGCGGTAAACACAACCTTTCGATATTCGTCTTTTATGCCTTTTCGTATAAGAAGCCCAATGAGTGAACCCAGAATGATGGCCGCTGCATTGATTAATGTTGCGATCATGGCTTGTCTTGACCTCGTTTGGCGAGTATAGCATAATTGCCACTTGTGAGGAAATGACATGCATAAATCGCTTTTAAGCTCTGTAGCCTTATGTACGCTCTCACTCGTCGGAATTCTGGTATTTTCTTGTGCCTCTTCGCCTCCACCGGTGCCTGAAGATGCAAGTGCTCAAAAGATCATCCAGCTAGCCCAGGAACGCTACGATGTCTATGATCTCAATGGCGCTAAGTATTATTATCAGGTGCTGTTGGAAAGATATGGCAGCGATCCAAACTATATGCTCAATGCCAAGTATGAGATAGCTTTCATTGAATACAAGAAAGGCAATAAGGATATAGCGATTGCGGGTTTTAAAGAAATAATCGAACGCTATAATGAGCCCGATGCATCGAGTCTTTCCCCAACATGGAAAGTGCTCTCCCAGATGATGATCGAAAAGCTAGAAGGCAATAAGAATATTCAAGACTAATAGCTATAGACCGCGCTTTTTCCAATTCAAAGGAGCTTATTTCAAGCCTTTAAGCTTCCTCGGATAAAGACTGCGCAATCTCGAGCCATTCTTCATTTAGAGCTTCGGTTTCTCTATCGAGGTCTTCTAATTCTGCCAGGATGCGCCGCGTCTTTTCTCCATTTATATAGTTTCGAGGCTGAGCCAATTCTTCCTGGAGTTTCTCTTTTTCTGTTTGAATCTCCTCAATGCGAGTAGAAATATCTTCTTCTCGTCGTTTTAGCTTGCGTAATCGCGCTTTGCGGGCTTTTTCCGCTTCCCAATTCTTATCCGAAATTAGCTCTTGATGCATGACGGAAGAAGCAGAATCTGTCTCACTTTGCCGGCGCTGTTTGGGCTTCTGATTATCTTCTTGCATCGCTTCTAATTTTGCATTCTCTTTTTCGGCCTTCTTGGTCAAATAGTAGGCATAATTCCCATAATAGAGAAGCGGTCTATTGCCGCAAGAGAGTTCCAGAATCCGATCAGGAAGTTCATCGAGGAATTGACGATCATGAGAGACAAGAATTACCGTGCCTTCAAATCTACTCAGAGCTTCGAGCAAAATGTCTTTACTAGTCAAATCCAGATGATTAGTCGGCTCATCTAGCACCAGAAGGTTTGCGGGCTTTAGAAGCAACTTGAGAAGAGCCAACCGCGAGCGTTCTCCTCCAGATAACACTGAGATTGGCTTATCAATATCGTCATCGCGGAAAAGAAAAGCTCCTAGCAGATTGCGAATCTTTGGAAGCATTTCGGGTGGACAGACGGATTCGGCTTCTCTTTTTACCGTTGCGGTCGATTCCATGATCTCCGCTGATTCCTGTGAAAAATAACCCACGAGCACATTGGCTCCTAGAATTGCTTCTCCGCTTGTTGGATTATCTTCCTTTGCAATTATGCGCATCAGCGTAGATTTCCCTGCGCCATTTGGACCTACAAGAGCCAATTTTTGTCCACGCTCAACTTCGAGAGAAAATGGTTCTATTACCCTGAGTTCTCCATAAGACCTGGAGAGCTGATGAATTCGCAAGACCACACGAGGGGATCTTGGTGCTGGCGGAAAAGAGAAGTGGATCCGCTTCATACCCTCCGGGATCTCTATAGGTGTCATCTTTTCCAACATTTTTATACGGCTCTGTACCTGAGCAGCCTTGGAATCCTTGTATCTAAAACGCCGTATGAAATCTTCGATTCTTTGCCTTTCTTCTTGTTGGCGCTCCCAGGCTTCGAAGAGTGCTTCCAATTCTTGAGATCTGCGCATTTCATACTGGCTATAGGTCCCCACATAGCGTGTAAGGCAACCATTGAATAGCTCATATACTTCCCGTACAGTAACATCGAGAAAGTATCTATCATGTGAGACTACTAATACCGCACCAGGGTAGGCTTTAAGAAAATCTTCCAGCCAGGTTCTAGCCTCTAGGTCTAAATAATTGGTTGGCTCATCCAGCAGCATGATATCTGGCTCTTCTAGCAATATCTTTGCCAGCGCAAGTCGCATCTGCCATCCACCTGATAGCTCAGACGCAGAACGTCCGAAATCCTTGATCTTGAAATCTAGCCCATTCAAAACTTCAGAAATCCTCTCCCCTCGATTCCAGTATTCTGCCTGCTCGAGTTTCTCAGTGATTTCATGATGCCTTGCAATAAGGCGTTTTGTTTCTTTTTCGCTTAAATGAGAGGAATCTAGTAGTCGCCCTATTTCTTCCTGTTCCTTTATAAGATCATGATCAAACGCAAATGCGGCTTCAGCGATCTCATAGACAGTTCCTGATTCGAATTGAACTCCTGTCTGTGGAAGGTAGGCTATGCGGGTATCCTTTGTGGCGATGACTTCCCCTGCATCAGGCTTGACAAGTCCCACAGCTATTTTCATAAGTGTCGACTTGCCAGCACCGTTGGGTCCGGTCAATGCCGCACGAGACCCGTCCTGCAGATTCAAGCTCGCATTTAATATGAGATCTCTGGCACCGAATGAGAGCCTAATTCCGCTCAGCTGCAGAAAGGGCATGCTATTACAACCTTATTTACTTATAAGATAAAAGCTTACAGGAGAGAACCTTGAATCGATACTCTCCGTAGTTCCTCTTAGGCTCACCTGAATAGCCTTGGCCATGATAAGCTGTTCATTTTCGAAGCGATATAAGAAGTCATATCTCTGGGGTTCTTCACCCATAAACAGTGAAAAACCACCCATCCAATAGGAGGAAAGCTGAGTCTCTAAGTGGAGGCCAAATCGAATTCTGCCTCTTAAAACATTGCCGTCTGACCCCGAGCCTGATCCCAGCGAGACTTCGGGAACAAAACCAGCAGGAAGCTGGTCGATATGACTCCATTCGAAGTTCCCTTTGAGGTCTATAGTCAGAATCCCCGCATGGTCAGAGAGGAAGGTCGCTGAAGAAGAGCTGCCGTTTGTCTGAAGCTGTGAGACTCTCTGGAAAAAGACCTTCAATTCTGAATCGCGGCGTGAGTTCTCTCCTGAGATAATAACCGGAATCGATGCATCGAAGCGCACGAAACGAGCCGCCT
>JAAYWE010000126.1 GCA_012516755.1 Treponema sp. | reverse complement strand
CGGCAAGCTCATCGAATCGGAGAATGGCTCTCGAATCCAGGTGGGTCGGCATGTTGTTCACGATGACGATTTGACCACCATGCTCGAGGGTATACTGAGGCAAAGAGGCAGCTGGATAGACTAGCAGGCTTGAACCAAGCACAAGCATGAGATCGGCTGCTGTTGCCTCGGCACGTGCTTCGCGGAGCGCTTGCATGGGCAGGTTTTCACCGAAGAAAGTGATCTCGGGTTTGAGTATGCTGCCGCATTTAGCACAGCGCGGAATACCTCCAGCGCGCACGATTTTAGCCGCTTCGTCGAAGGACATAGTCCAGCCGCAAGTGCGGCATCGATGAATCTGCGGTGTGCCGTGTACCTCGATCACCCTTTGGCTGCCTGCTTTTTGATGCAGAAGGTCGATATTCTGCGTTATAACGGCCTTAAGAGCGCCCTTTTTTTCAAGAGCAGCCAATACGCGGTGCACGACAGACGGCTCTTTTTCGTCGAGATTATAGATAAAATCCCTGGTCGTCGAATAATAAAAAGAAGGATCTTCGTCGAATACTTCTATATCGAAGATCTTTTCGGCGTTGACATCTTGGTAGAGCCCATTCTTGCCGCGGAAGTCCCTGATGCCCGAAAGGGTACTGACACCCGCTCCAGTGAAGGTTACGCAATATCGAGATTGTTCGATCAAGCTCTTGAGCGACTCGAGTTTTCGAGTCGAGGTTTGGTTATTTCTATCACTCATATAAACAAATATACCTGCAAATGGCTATCTTGTCAGCGCTTTGAGCAAAAAAGCGCTATGACTTGCGCCTTGTCATATTTCGATATATTCTTTTCTTAGCTTGAGATAAGCTTTATCTTGGATTTATTGATTTCCTTTGGAGATGCCTTTTGGATGTCCAGGTCTTGCCAAAACCCGCGACCAAACTCATAGCAACAAGGCTCCTTCAACAAACTTCATTCTGGGGCAAAGTCAAGTCTCGTCTTGGATGGATAGCCTTCGCCTGCGATATAAGAGTCGATGGAATCCCATCTGGAGACCTGCTTTTGCTGAGACGGAACGTAAGTCCTGGAATAAGTATTGCTTATGCTCCGTTTGGGCCGGAATCGCTTCCCGATAGCGATCAGAGAGGGCTCTATCTTTCCGCACTTTCTTCAGAGCTTCGAGAACTTCTTGGTCCATCATGTATGTTCATTCGTTGGGATCTGCCATGGGAGTCACCATATTCAGAAGACAAAGATCGATTCGATGCCAAAGGTAATTGGCTGGGCCCGCCAGAAACTCGCCTTCGCGAGCTGCGAATGAACTGGGGCCTAGACAATTCAGCGGTGCATAAGGCACCAACCGATATTCTTCCACCAGACACAATGATCATCGATCTAAATATAGAAGAATCCGAAATACTTGCAGCGATGAAGCCGAAGACGCGCTACAATACGCTCCTCTCTTTTCGACGTGGTGTACATGTACGACATGGAAAAGCCTCTGATCTCGATATCTGGATGAAATTGTACGAGCAAACAGCCAGGCGAAATGCAATTGTATATAACGATAGACGCTTTTTCGACGCGCTGCTCGTTCAGCACTGCCACGATGCGGCCGTTCATCTTCTCATAGCTGAAAAGCAAAACCTTCCACTTGCCGCGATGTTTTTATCGATTTCTGCGGATAGAGCGACATATTTATACGGAGCATCATCAAATGAAGGGCGCAATCTTATGGCGCCTTATGCTCTGCAATGGACAGCGATAAAAGAATCGAAACGGCATGGGTGTCGCAGCTATGACTTGTTTGGCGTAGCGCCAGGGCCTAATCCTGATCACCCACTCTATGGTCTTTATCGCTTTAAGGCTGGCTTTGGGGGCAAAATGATACATAGACAAGGTTCATGGGATTATCCATACGATTATCATTCGTACGAATATTATATCGCACAAGAGTCGACGGCTAAGGGATTTCATCTATGAGGACGCGTCGCTTCAAGCCCATGTATCGAAAACTCTAGGGAATCGGCAATAGTCCCTCGGCTTGCATCTTCCAATCTTCATCATCACGAGCATTATCCCGAGCATTATCCCAATCCTGAGCAATTAGCGAAATAGCCAATAAAAGCGCACCATTGCCAGGCAGATAAACCGGTAGATCGGTACGTGGCAACTGAGGATTATGACCATTGGCTCTATAGGTGTTCTTGGGTGTTTCCATGAGAAGAAGATCGATTGCGTCCTTTTTCCTTCCCAGGCGAAAAGCTGTCATGGCCATTGCGGGAAAGTCCCAGCCCCAAAGAGATTCCAAATCCCAGGTTTTTAATACCATATCTAGAGTATCGGACATTATAGTTTTGTCTATGGAAGAGCCGGGCAGCATTCCAAGGGCAAAAAGCATCTCCGGGTGGTCGGCCGCAAATAGATCAAAAGTCCTGGGACAGTTTTCATGTGCAAGATATACATGACTTGCCATGTCGGAAAGACAATGCGCATAGCAAGGCGACCCTGGTCAAGAAGCGGGGAAAAAACATGGATACCCAATGCATCCACTTCAGGATCGCAGATAATATAGACCTCGATAGGATGATCCTTATAGGAAAATCGGCTATGCAGCTCGCCTTTCCATAGATCGAGAATCTGCTCAATATCAGATATATATTGAAATTCCAACTTTTTCGCCTCAAAGACAAAACCGACTCTAGCGAGATTGAATCTGTGCGGATTCATTCTAAGCTCATTGAATAACTCTTCTTGGCCTGTTGGATCGATCATATAGCCGCCAGTATTTCTAATTGAATCGAAGTAGCTCAGCCTGAGCCTTTTTTCATCGCGGGGGCAATCTTCGCGTTCCGGATAAGAATGGAATCCCCATTGTGACATGTGGTGTAAAGGGGCGTTATGCAAGGCATATCGGAAATCAGACTCTGTAGGCCGGTTATATCCACAGTAAAGGCGAATTCGCTATTGCCGACAGATAGAGGGAGAGAATGGATCATAGCTGCGAATAACTGGGTTATGTCTGCGAACAAGAGAGCGCCGGTCTATGGCCATGGATTATAACTCCTCGCCAATAAGAGCAATGCTTGTATCCGATAGCTCTATTTCCCGATAATGAAAGCGCACGTATTTCTATAGCGTGTAATCCGGCAAAAAATTGGCTGTCGCTCTTAGCATGCTAGAAAAAAGAGCCTCGGCTTCTAAAGGCGTAGCTGTCATCAGAGGATCATGCAAGAATGCAGAAAATGCGGCCCAAGCGTTGCGTCGCAGAGCAGCGTCCAAGACTATATCTTG
>JAAYWE010000125.1 GCA_012516755.1 Treponema sp. | reverse complement strand
CTTCATTTCAATTCCCCCTTGATATCCTGCAAGATTCCCATTTGATGCCACTATGCGATGGCAGGGAATTAGAAGGGGAAGTGGATTATGTGAGAGTGAGCTTGCTACCGCTCTAAAAGAGAGCTGTCTTCCACAAGCCTTCGCGAGTTCCTTATAGCTGCTTATATAACCAAAGGGGATGGTGGCTTCGGTCAAGAGCACCCTTTGTTGAAATTCGGGTAGTTTGAGATTAGAAAGAGAATGCTCAATGATCTGAAGGGGTACCTGTACTGGATGGCCTGAAAGCATCTTCAAAAGCAATTGCAAAATCTGTTCAATATGTTGAGGCAGCGGAACTTCTTTTCTCCATGGCTCCAATAGATTGAAATCAGTCTTAGCTTGAGCTATTCGAGAAACCCCATTTTTGGGAAGATAAATACAATGAATCATTGGAGTATCCGTATCATGCCAGATAAGCAGGATTTCTCCAAAAGAAGAAGGAATATTATAGTAGAAGGTTGGTAAGAATTGAGGTCTTAGCCAAAAACGCTTGTCCTGGCTTTTTATCATATTCTGAGTATTCATTATGAGAATCCCTCCCAGAAACACCTTTTCAGATTTTTCGAGCCCTAATTCCCAGATTGTCGACTCTTAAAGGCAATACTATCCATTTGTGAGTAGCGCTTTTTGCAATTTGTGTCTCAATCGTCTCATTCAGGATATCTGTAGTGCTTGATGCGACATCGGGGACAGAGGTTTCAAAGACTGCCATGATAGTAGGGCCAGAGCCTGAGATACAGACCATTTTTGCACCTTGTTCGAAGCATGCAGTTTCCACTATTTCGAAATCAGGAATAAGAGGTCGACGATATGGTTCGTGGATTCGATCCGAACATGCAAGGTTTAAAAGATCGAGATTCCCCTTAAGAAAAGCTAGAGCTACAAGCACTGCATGAGAAATACCGTGAACTGCATCTTGTCTTGAATAGAAATCTGGAAGAGCCTTGCGTGCTAAGCTTGTTTCGAGAATGAAATCGGGGATGCAGGCTATGAACTGCCAATGCTCAGGGGCTGGATTCTGGCTGATCACTATACTCTTCTCGGTGAATGTTACAGCTGTAAACCCACCATAGATAGCCGGGGCAGCATTGTCTGCATGCCCTTCGATATCGGTTGCTGCTCTAAGAAGAAAACGCTGATTTTCTTCTTCGTGCAGAAAGCGTGTCAGACATGTCCGATCAACCTCTGTCCCCGTATAAGCTCTTAGGTTAAACTCCGTCTCCGTGTCACCGACCGCGTCGTCCATCATATCAACCTCTGTCCCCAGGCTGGTTACTGTACCAACTGCAGTATTAGCTAGATCTTTGAGACTCTTGGCTGTCTTTCCTGAAAGAAGCAATGCCGCAGCAGCACCAGCTACAGCAAGAGATGCACTTGAGCCAAGACCTCTTGCGGGAGGAATACTCGTAATGATTTCGGCCGAGATCTTGGGGACAGAGGTTTGCAATAGCTCACAGCTATGGCGCAAAGAGCGCAGGAAGAGGTTATCCTCATCAGCCCATTCCATGGGGCAGCCTTTTATCTGAGTTTTCTCAGCTGGTTCGAAACGCACGATATTCGAAAGAGACAACGCAATTCCAAGGCAATCGAAACCTGGGCCAAGATTTGCGCAGCTAGCAGGGACTTCGATTTCTATCATGAGAACCTCATATCGTTAATTTTCTGCAGGCATGTGAGTTAGCAGTCTTATGAGCAAAATCAGCCAGAACTGATTCTAGGGCTGATTCCTCCACAATTATAGGATGATTTATTTTAGCGGTGACAAGATCAGCGATAGGTTTGGGGACAGAGATACCCGTAGCCTGCGAAAGCTCAAAGGCTCGGGAAAGATCGTTTTTGGAGATGGAGATCGGCGGATTTGGCAAACCACTCTGCAAAGCCGCACAGCAGGATGCTGGAAACTTGAAAGGACTCGCAGTTGCGGCGATTACGATAGGATTGACTACCTGAGTTTTCATGATTGTCCGATCCTTTTGGTGATTTTGAGAATTACTGAAAAGTTCGTGAGCAACCTTGCAAGCAACCGCAGTGTGAGGATCGATAAGCAAATTGTGAATTTCCCACATATGCCGAATGCTCTCGAGTGTCTGAAGATCATCGGCCCATCCAGCGCAAAAGTCAGATATATTAGCAGCAAATTGCTGTGGAATTAGGAAGAAGCCTTCGTTTTCGAGTTGTCGCATCAGCCTCGATACGAGCTCGGAGTTTTCGCAAAAAGCATGATAAAGGAGTCGCTCTAGATTGCTTGAGACGAGGATATCCATTGAAGGACTTATCGTTTTGTTGAATGATCTTCTTCTATCATAGATGCCCGTCGCAAAAAGATCATAGAGAATTCTATTCGAATTGGAAGCACAGACCAGCCTACGAATAGGAAGCCCCATTGCCTTGGCATATCTTGCAGCGAGAATATCACCGAAATTGCCACTTGGAACAACCACATCAAAGGCCCCGCCATAATCAATCGCCCCTAAAGAATATAAGTCCCGCCATGCTTTTACATAGTATACGATTTGAGGCAGAAGCCTCCCTATGTTGATGGAGTTGGCAGAGCTGAGTCGAATTCCAAAAAAGGGAGACCTAAGATTTTTTGCGTTCTGAAAGATATTTTTTACTATTCGCTGGGCATCATCGAAAGTTCCCTTTAGTCCGATAACACATCGATCTTCAAGAGGGACAGAGGTCATCTGGAGCCTTTGGATTTCGCTTGTCCCATCTGCTGGATATATCACGGCTATCCGGATTCCTTGTTGTCCACCAAGCCCTGAAAGAGCAGCGGATCCAGTATCCCCCGATGTTGCCGTAAGTACGAGAACGGGCTCATCTATGCCACATTTCTCGAGGCTTTTGCTCAATAGTCCTCCAAGGAGGCTTAGTGCAAGGTCTTTGAAAGCGCATGTCTTGCCATGAAAAAGCTCGAGCAGAAAAAGCTTGCTCGATTGTTTTTCGCCAGAGTATTTGTTTTCGCAGTTTAGCGAACCTGCATTTGATAGCAAGACTATTTCTGGTGTATCGAAATTCGATTTTTCGCCAGAGGAAGAATACGCTTGTTCGATAAGGGGACGGAGCTCTGTCTCCCTCCAATCGAACCAGGGCGAAAGGACGAGCCATGCGAGCTCAGCATAGCTGAGTCTTGGCTCAAGAATAGCATCCGCGCTTAATCTAGGGACATTTCGAGGTACAAAAAGGCCACCATCTGGCGGCATGCCCTGCACAATTGCTTCAGCGACGCTAACATCGATTCGGGCATCTCGAGTACTCGTATAACGAACGGCCATGTATAGAGCATACAAAACTACTGAGAATGAGAAAAGCCCATGCTAGGCTTGGCCTTTTGCCATATGCCTTTCTGATAGGAAAAATCTACGGAAAACCAGTCTTCTTGCCGTTAGCTTTTCAAGCTAAATTTAATTAATCACTACCTTTTAGCAGCTTAGGCTCCTAAGTATTGGGCTCTTCTAGTTTTGTTCATCTGTTGATATCTCTGAGTTGTTTGTATAAGGGCTATGATAGATCATTAGCCCTGCGCTTGATGCTCATATTTTATTAAAATCAAGTGGCACTGAAGATTCTCGTTTAGCTAGTTCCGAATCTAGCAAATATAGTCCCTGATGAGAATTGCCAAGGAGATCTATCTTTTGGATTATCTCCGTAGCATTCTTTTCTTCCTCTACCTGCTCGTCTATATACCACTGAGCGAGTATCTGCGTCGCATAATCCTTCTCTGTAATAGCCAATTCCATGATTTCACGGATACTTGCGGTCACGCTCTCCTCATGGGCAAGCACATGCTGGAAGAGAGGCTTGATTTCCTTTTCTTTGAATTCAGGGTTGTCGATCTTGGCATATGAAACTTCGGCATTCTGATCATGTAGGTATTCTGCGAATTTCATGGCATGAAACATTTCCTCATGATACTGTACGGTGAGCCATTTTCCCACGCCTGAGTAGCCAAGCTCATTCATCTTTGCAGCCATAGCAAGATAGAGATAGGCTGAGTATATTTCTTTATTGATTTGTAGATTGATTCGATCGATCATTCTTTGTGATAACATAGCATTCCTCCTAACTAATT
>JAAYWE010000124.1 GCA_012516755.1 Treponema sp. | reverse complement strand
TTCTATTATTATAGTCCTTATAGATACTCATGCAGCAATGCTCAGGCTCTATTCAGTTAATCTTCTGTAATAATTGAACTTATGGTTCGGAAGAAGCTCCGGTTGAAAAATCGCAATCAAGTCAGAAAGAACAAGATGAGGATTCGTTACCGCGGACTCGAAGTAATCGTTGCCTCCTCCAGGAGAACACCTGAGATCATTGTTCCAAACCTGTCCTTTCTGCAGAACAGGCAGTGCAGAAAAGCGAGGGTCCATTATCCGCACATCGGAAAGTCGCTTCGCTCCGGAGACAGGGTTGAGCCATATATCCGCCTTTAGTGCTCTTTCGAAAACTGCCTCCACCGAAAGATTGAGAGCTCCCGTGCCTTTATTGTCTGCCCAAAGATAATCGCCACCTGCATCCTTTATGAGCCTTGCCATATAGCTCTGCCCACCCGAGACGCTCCATATGCCTTGGAAAGGACCGTTTACCAGGACTTTTGGTCGCTTAGAGGCTCCTGATGCGAGCGTTTTGAGGCTCTCATAGGCTTTTATCACCGATTCCATGCGTTCTTGGGCTATGCTCTCCTTGTCAAAGAAAGCCGCGATGAACACCGTCCATTGAGCTCTTGCTATTGGATCCTGTTCGTTCCAATCTCCAATCAGTGCGATAGGCAGCCCTGCCTCCTGCATCTTTGGGAAAGTATCCCATTCGTTGCCAATGCCATAATTGAATATGATATCAGGCTTTAGCATGATCAGCCGTTCTATATCGGGCATCCAATTCTTTGAGGTCTCGATAGTCTTGCCCGCCGCTATCTGCGCACGCAGGGCGGGACTATATACGTAATCGGCATTGTCGACACCCACAACTGCATCGAGCTCTCCGATCGCCTCGATAGCAGGGATGTAGGTGGTAGAATAAAGAACGACGCGCTTCACAGGCACTGCTATGGCGAGATCCGCAGCGACATCTCGAGGAGCTTTAGATCCTCTGGGGTAGAGCACATATGTTTTTGTAGAAGAAGCTCCCGGCCAGAGATTGTACGCCTTTAATAGTTTGTAGCCATTTTTTTGCTCTATGCTGAAGCTTGCATGTAGTGTGCTGGCTTTTTGATATGTGGTTTGCTGAGTGCTTGTTGGCTGGGCACTTAAATGCTGTGACCTTGTTTGCTGGAGGTCGAAGAATGGAAAAAAAATCAGAAATAGAGAAAGGAAAATACCGGCGATTCGTCGCATATCCGCCTCCTCCCACCGAAGATTAAGGATGGAAATGTTCAAGGGCAGGTTTCCTGGCTTGCCGGCTATGCAATTTCTCAGTTCTATAATGCTCAAATCTCAGCATAAGAAAAGCTAGAAATGCATACGATGTGGTTCTCCTTCCCAGTTCTGGTGGCTTTTGTTCTGTTTCTATCAATATCTTTCCGATCGGAAGCCAATTGATCAGAAGTCGAACAAAAGCGTCGGAACCAGTGGATCAGCCAAAGCGAACAAGATCAAGCATCTATTGTGATAGCGATCTTAGCTCTGGCTGCAGCGATATTGTACAATATCGATATCGCTGGACCGCATCTATACCAACTCACAGTAGCGGGGGCTGCAACGGTTTTCCACCGTTTTCCCTTTTCCGCCGCGCGGCGACGCCGCACAAACGGCACCCATGAGCTTGGTTTATTTTACTACAATGGGCAGAATAAGAAAAGGCCGCGTCTTTGGTCTGTGTGCCATTCTATATGCTCTACCAAAATCGATGCATGAAGGAATCATTCATCCAAGAAAGCCATATCTTCGGGTCTAGCGACGACATGGGGCACATTATCGCCCAGGATCACATCTATCTCCTCGCTTCTTTTATGCATGACAGCCCTAAGCTCAGCCGAAGAAAAATTGCTTATTAGCTTTACTATTTCATTGACCAATACCACAGAATCGCGGCCAAAATCGCCTTCCACCGCAACTATGCCAGCCGGCAGCAGGGAATTGCGCTCTCGTATCGCCGTTAGAGCACCTTCATCTATTGTTAAATTGCCGCGAGGTTGAGAATTCTTGAGCCATCGAATTCTATTTTTAAGTGCGTGGGTTGCGTCGAAAAGTGTTCCGAGAGGTTCACCACATGCGACGCGCTTAATTACATTGGACTCGCGACCATGAGCAATAACAACGCGGCAGCCTGCATCGCGTGCAATGGCAACGGCGGCAAGCTTTGTCTTCATTCCTCCTGTAGAAAATTCCGAACCTCGACCACCGGCAAACGAAAGATGCTCTTCCGATAGCTCTCGCACATAAGGGATGGGCTTGGCGTGGGGATTTTCTCTTGGATCTGAATTGTAGAGCGAATCCACATCGGAGAGGATAATGAGCAATTCCGCATCGATCTTGCTCGCAACATAGGCTGAGAGCCTGTCATTGTCGCCGAAGGCATTGCCGATCTCTGCCGTAGAGACCGAATCATTCTCGTTGAAGACAGGTATTGCCCGGGCTTCCAAGAGAGTCTCCACTGTCTTGCGGAGGTTGAGGTAGCTTGTGCGATCATCCCACTCATCTCGAGTCACAAGGAGCTGGGCGGCTACCAGGCCAAAAATGCCAAACGCCCTCCTATATTCTTCCATAAGTATGGGCTGACCTATTGCGGCACAAGCCTGACGCATGCGCACTTCGGTGACTCTCCTAGAAAGGCCCAGCTCGCGTGCACCCATGCCGATTGCACCCGAGGTGACAAGGATTAGCTGCCTACCGGCTTGAACGAGCTCGGCAAACTGTTCTGCTACATTATAGATATATGCGGTATCGATAATTCCTTTCGAAGGATATCCTGAGTCTTTTGCGACAGCCCCATCGGGCAAATCGGCCAAAAAAGCCTTGCCATCGGATCGATATAGCCGAGTCAGGCGGGCCGGGCTAGATTCAGGTCTGGAAATGGTCGCGGTACCAATTTTGACTACAATACGATTAGCGCGCGCAAGCGCTGCGCGAGCAGAGGCTTCATCCATAGTTTCGTGTATTTGCACGGTATTTTCCTCTCTCAATTCGGGGGAAGTTCTTTATGCACAAAGTGGCGTTCGCCTGAAGCATAGTCACTGACGATATGCCCATAGCCTTCGAGCAGCCATTTGTAGGTACAAAGTCCTTCAAGTCCCATTGGGCCTCTGGCGTGGATCTTGCTGGTTGAAATACCGACTTCTGCGCCCAGGCCATAGCGATAGCCATCCGCAAATCGGGTGCTGGCATTGTGATAGACCGAAGCGGAATCCACTTCTTTGAGGAAGCGATTTGCCGCTTCGGAAGAAGCACAGACTATCGCATCAGTGTGGCTGCTCCCATAATGGTTTATGTGCGCAATTGCCTCATCGAGGGAATATACAATCTTGACAGCCATTCGCATGTCCAGGTATTCGACAGCCCAATCTTTATCGGTCTTTACAGAATAGTGCAGATTCCGGGTTTGCCCGGGATCCTTATCGAGTATCTGGGCTGCTTTTTCGCAGACATCGAGCATCACTCCGGCTTTGGAAAGAGCTTGCAAAAGCGCCATAAGGCTGCGATGCGCAAATGCGGCATGCACAAGAAGTACTTCCGCCGCATTGCAGGCAGCTGGATACTGTATCTTCGAGTCCAAAACGATTTTGATAGCCATCACCGGGTCTGCATCTTCGTGTACATAGACATGGCAGATACCATCCGAATGCCCAAGCACCGGTATTCGGCTTTCAGCCTTTATCTTTGAAACGAATTCCTTGGAACCGCGAGGAATGACCAAATCGACATATTTATCGAATGCTAGCAGTTCGCCCACTTCTTCGCGTGTTTCCAGGAGGGTGAGCCAGTCCGAAGGAAGGCCTTTTTCTTCGCCGGCCCTGGCAATTATAGTGGCCAGAACCTTGTTGCTTTCATTTGCCTCGCTGCCGCCTTTCAGCACGATGGCGTTTCCACTCTTCACGGCCAATGAAGCCATCTGCACAAGGGCATCGGGGCGGCTTTCGAAGATCATCGCTATGAGTCCAATCGGGCAGCTAACCCTTTTCAATATCAGGCCATCATCCAAAAGGCGCGCTTCCAAAACTTTTCCTGCAGGATCTGGCAATGCAAGAATATCCCGAATGCCCAAAAGAACGTCATCCAATTTTTTTTTGTCGAATTCAAGGCGCCTTAAAAGCGGTATAGCTAATCCGTTTTGCCTGGCGGCGGTCAGGTCCAATTGATTTGCATAGAAAATCTTATCGCGATTTTCTCGCAAGCCTTGTGCAATGCAGGCAAGCGCAGAATTCTTGACTTCTGTTTCTAAGGAGAGCATTCTAGAAGCGGCCAGACTTGCCCGCTCGAGTCTTTGCTGCATATTCATTCATCATACTATACAAAAAATCAATGAAATCAAAAAGAGGTGGAAATGTATTATATTTGACAAGATGAACCAGGTGGAATTGAATAATTCCTCGCGAAGATTGAACATCTAAATTGCAAAGGAGACCGAGAAATGGCGCAAAGAACAATTGGATTCATTGGACTGGGTGTGATGGGGGCTCCCATGGCCGGACATATTCGCGCTTCCGGCGAAAGGCTTTTGGTCTATTCGCGTACGAAAAGCAAGGCACGGCTCGTATTAGACGCAGGGGCCGAATGGCGAGATTCTCCCAAACGAATTGCTCAGGAATGCGATGTGATCTTTACTATGGTTGGCTATCCAAAAGATGTGGAAGAGATATACTTCGGCTCGGATGGCCTTATTGAGAATGCTAGATCTGGCACTATTCTCGTCGATTTCACCACATCGAGACCTGATCTTGCGGTTCGAATCTACGAATCGGCAAAAGTTCGCGGACTGAACGCAATCGATGCGCCTGTTTCGGGCGGGGATATCGGCGCAAAGAATGCTACTTTGACCATCATGGTCGGCGGCGAGGAAGAGACATTCCAGAAAGTAAAACCCCTCCTTGAAATAGTGGGCAGGACTGTCATCCTGCAAGGCGGTCCTGGTGCTGGTCAGCATACAAAAATGGCCAACCAAATAGCCGTGGCAGGCAACCTTCTTGGCACAGTAGAGGCTCTTATCTATGCAAAAAACGCAGGCCTCGATCCAAAACATGCGCTCTTATCGATTGTGAATGGCGCCGCGCAAAGCTGGCAGCTCTCTAACAATGCACCACGAATGCTTGAGAGAAATTTCGATCCAGGCTTCTATAGTAAGCATTTTCTCAAGGATCTGCGCATAGCTTTGGATTCCGCTCATGCAATGCATGTAGAATTGCCAATGTTGACTCTTTCCGAACGCCTTTTTGCCAAGATGGTGAACGACGGAATGGGAGAGCTGGGCACGCAGGCAATATATCTGCTCTATGAGCGCGGATTAGCATAAAAATGCAATATTGCCTTTATGATTTCTTCGATATCGGCGATAATAGATTGATTTTTATGATTTTTGTGCCGATATAGCAAACATTGTTGAAGCTCTATGCTGGACATTAGAATAAATAATTGCCCCCAAAGGGGGTGAAACATCGACCCAAAGGGTCGAAACAGGCAGTGATATAAAAAATGAGTCAAAGAGAATCAGAAGCCATACAGGCTCTTGCAAGGGATGCTTCGTTCTGGCGACACATCTACGAAACCCAGCAAGCCGGCATATTGATTCAGGTCAATGGAATAATTCAGGACCTGAATGAGACTGCTGTCAGAATGTTAGGAGGACGGTCCGCTTCAGAATTCATCGGCAAACCTTCTATTGAAACACTGATATGCCCCGAGTATTACGATTGCATTCTCGATAGAACGCGCCAACTGCGAAATGGTCGTCCTTCGGTTCCACCCATAGATATCAGAGTGCGACAGCTAAATGGAGCGGAACTGGATGTACTAATATCGGCAACTTCATGGATCGAAAAGAACGATACAATAATCGAGACTATGCTGATCGATATTGGACCATTAAAGCAGCGCGAAAGGCTGCTAGAGGCGATCTCTGACTTGGCATCTATGCCGTTAAAGAAAGAATTCTTCTCGGATGTAAACCTTGCTATATCGCTCATCCTGGATTCTATGCATAAGCTATATGCGGAACCTCACAACTGCGGCTTCATGAGCTTTGTGCAGCATGAAAATGGTTTTGTTGAGGAAGTTTGGGGAGCCTCAAGTGAATCCCCGCAGCTTGTATCCTCAGATCCAATCGATAATGTTACGCTGAGGTGGATTATCGAGAATTCAAGGATTATTACAAAATGCGAATCATGCAGAGACAGATTGCATAAGATGCCCATCAAAGAAGATCAATCCTAGCAGATCCTTTTTATGCCGATTATCCCGGAGGACAAACTGGAAGGCTGTGCGTTTTGGATTTTCTACACGGCAATAGACACTGATAAAATCGAAGCAGATGAAGAGCGACGAAATGACTTTATTCAAGCTGCCTTGATAGCTTTGAGAACATTTCTCATACAGCGCGATAATAACCGGAAGACCTCGGAGCTCTCCATCCTCAACAAAATAGCTCTTGAGGTTGGCAGGAAGACGAGCCTTCAGGAGGTTGCAGACACTACACTCAGCATTCTCGAAAGAGAAAAGAATTGGCAGCCTTCGGTAATAAGATTCAAATCCAGATTCGGCGAGACTCTTGAGACGATTTCGTACAGGAGTTCGCTTGTTAAGAACGTCGAAGAATTGCAAAAGAGGATACATCTCTTTGATGGATTGATCGACCGTCCTGGTCTGGGTATGACAGGCTATGTCATTGATAGCGGAAAGCCTATACGGTGTATGGATTTACCCTCTGATCCGCATTATGTTCAGACCGATCTGAATATCAAGTATGGCATATATGCTCCCATATCGATCGAAGGCAAGGTGGAGGGAGCAATAGGAGTAGAGAGCAAAGATTACGCTTTCGATGATTCTGACCTGCGCCTCCTGCAGTCTATGAGCGAGATTGTCGGTATGGCTATAAGGTCTGTAAGGCTCATAGAAGTCCTCCAAGAACGTCTGCATTGGCTTGAGATACTACATAGAATAAATGAACAGATTGGAATCGAGACGGAACCATACAAGCTCTACGGATTCCTTGTCGATAGCGCATTCGAAGCAATACAGGCTGAATCCGTTGCCCTACTAATCTATAATCCACAGACAGACATGTTGGAAAAGGTTGCAGCCAGGTCTTGGCTCGATAGGGTCTTTGAAATACCGCTAAAGCCAGATGAGAGCATAAGCGGAGCCATATTCCAAAGTGGAAAGATGCGTTTCTCGCCTGAAATTAGAGAAGATCCTTTCCTCATATCGAGGAACCTTTCGTTAATCCCGCCAGGATGCGCTAATATAGGATTGCCCGTAACATATGAAGAAAGAATATTGGGAGTCTTTCATATTTCGATCAAGGCGCCTTTGTCCTTTACCAAGGAGCTCGTCGAATTTGCTGAAATGTTCGGATCATACTCAGGTATTGTCATTGGGCGTATACAACATGTCCGAGCTCTGAAGGAAGCGGAGAAGGAAATCAAGACAGCTTACGATGAGACCTTGAAGGGCTGGGCTCGCGCGATCGGCTATAGGGATAATGAAACCTTCCAGCATACACTGCGGGTAACAGAAATAGCCCTTGCAATAGGCGAAGCTCTTTCCCTCGATGAGAAGACACTCGAAAACCTAAGACGTGGCGCCATACTTCACGATGTAGGGAAAATCGGCATACCGGACAACATTCTACGAAAACCCAAGGCATTCACCAAGGAAGAAGAAGCAATCATGCGTACCCATACATCTTTTGCGTACGAGCTCCTGCGGCCTATAGACTTCTTGAAAGATGCGCTTAGCGTACCATATTGCCATCACGAGCGCTGGGATGGCAAAGGATATCCGCAGGGTCTAAAAGGCGATAATATTCCTTTACTTGCAAGGATATTCTCAGTAGCAGACGTCTACGATGCAATGACAAGCGAAAGGCCTTATCGTCATGCTTGGACTCGCGAGGCGGCTTTAGAATATATCCGATCGCAATCAGGGAAACATTTCGATCCCCGGATCGTCGATGTTTTTTTGGGGATCGTAGACAAGATAAAGGATTGAGCAAGAATATAGCGGAGCTCCGTATACTGATACGAACCCTGTTTATATTGTCGTACACAAGGTTTGTAGCACTAATAAATATGTTACCTAGAGCTGGCGACCAGATTTGAGCTTCTCTTCGAAGCGCTCGAGCTCTTTCCTGGATAGCTCGCTAGGCTGGTCTTCTTTGCTCGATTCCACGCATTTTGTCGCGACATCTTCTAAGGATTCGGCCTTCATTAGTCTTCGTCGAAGCTCCCTCACCTCAGGCCCAGAGAATCGCACAGCCTCTAAAGTATATCGTTCAAAACTCGCCGTTGCAGCAGGCGCAACTTTTCTGGTTATCTCGAGAATGACCTTTGCATATTCGCGGATTTCACGCTGTGCATGGGAGTCTAGCCTTAACATGAGAAAACGAAAGAGATTATGCAGATCCATCTGCCAATACAATTCGGTATAGAGAGAAAGGGGCAGGGCTATGCGAGCCACCTCGCGGGCAAGGCCCATATCGATCAGCTCCCTATAGCGCTCATAGGAAAAGAGATATCCTCCCTTGAGAATATCCTGGATCCTCGATGCTGTTTGTTTGTCGAAAGGCATGTCGGAACGGCCTTGCTTATTGTCTTCGCTCTGTGGTGCCAAGGCATCTTCATATGGAAGAAAAAACTCATCTCGCATAATGGAATAGCGACCGGAAATCTCGTTGACGCGCGCGGTACGGTGGCGAATCCACTGTCGTGCCACGAAAATAGGTAGCTTTACATGAAAGGTGAGCACAACCTGCTCGAATGGGCTTGTATGCTCATGCCGCCATAGGTAATCTATGAGCGCCGCATCTTCACGATAACTCTTGGTGCCCTCACCATAGGAGACTCGGGCGGCCTGCGCAATGCGCTGGTCTCCGCCAAGATAGTCGACAAGTCGGACAAACCCTTTGTCGAGAACGGGGAATTCTTTGTCTAGAATCGCTTCTGCTTCCGGAACTATACAGTGTGCCATAGATCTATTGTAGCACATATCCGATTTGTTGTATTGAGACCCGGAAAGAAATTGCCAGGACTGGCAATGGATATACTAGCAATGGATATGCCAAACATTGCTGGACTATGATAGCATAAACCCCATGAATTCGAAGGTAGAGCTAATACTTGATAGAACTTCCAGCCACATTTTGAAGATCTTCTTTAAGGCTAAAGAGTCGATAGAGTGCGATGAGCCGCTCCTGGAGCTGGGGGAGATTGAGATCAAGAGTCTTTGCGATGCGCTGGGCAATGAGTGCCAAAATGCGGAAGAAGCCGCAGGGTTTAGCTTAGGCAGTGCCACAGAAAAGCTTTCTTCCGCGCGAAAGAGATTCGTGCTGGTCAATGGCTGGCAATCCTGGTCATTTGCCGGGGAACTGAAGAGATGGGAGAGGCCGCGCCGTGCCCTGCTGTTGCGCCGAGATCTAAACCTGTTTGTCGACCATCC
>JAAYWE010000123.1 GCA_012516755.1 Treponema sp. | reverse complement strand
GATATCCGAACTATTCCGAAGGAAGCAGTTCGGCGAGCCATAGGTTTGGTTTTGCAGGATACTTTTCTCTTTGCTGATTCGGTACTGGAGAATATTCGCTTTGGCCGATTGGATGCGACAGACGAGGAATGTATCGAAGCTGCTAAGATGGCGGAAGTCGATCACTTTATACGACAGCTTCCCGAAGGTTATCAAACAAATCTTTCGGAGCGTGCAAGCAATTTAAGCCAGGGCCAGCGTCAGCTTTTATCCATTGCGCGGGCAATTCTAGCGGATCCGGCAATACTTATATTGGACGAAGCCACAAGCAGCGTCGATACACGCACAGAAATTCGCATCCAAAGGGCTCTCTTGAGGCTCATGCACGGAAGAACAAGCATAGTTATCGCCCATAGGCTCAGCACTATTCGCGATGCCGACAAGATCATTGTAATAGATGATGGCAAAATTGTGGAAATAGGAGACCATCAAGCGCTCCTTGCAAAGCGCGGCTTTTATCATCGTCTTTACATGAGTCAATTCAAGGGAAATGAAATATAATCGAATCATATAGATATATCAAAACACTGGAGGAAAAAGCATGAATCGGCAGGATATACCGCTGAAAGATTTTCACTACGATGTAGCAAGACTACGCGACCATTGGTTTGCGTTATTTGCAGGTGATTTTAATGCTCGTGTCTTCAACGCGATGACAATTTCCTGGGGCAGTTATGGGCATGTATGGGATAAGATGGTGTTTCAGGTTATGGTACGTCCCTCAAGATATACCTATGATTTCATGAACCGATACGACAGCTTTACTCTAAACGCTTTTACTCCAGAGTACAAACAAGCTCTATCGATTCTTGGTTCGAATTCCGGCCGAAACCTCGATAAGATAGCACTGGCTGGTCTTACTCCTATGGCTTCCCGCAAGGTTGATGCCCCAAGTTTCGAGGAAGCTCAGCTTGTAATAGAATGCCGAAAAATCTATTGGCATGACTTAAATGAAGCTAATTTCCTGGATAGTGATATAGAAGAGCATTACCCCAGAAAGGACTATCATCGGATCTATCTAGGCGAGATTGTCAATGTTAGTCAGCAGATAATCAAACCATAGGGTTTGCCGCTCTAAATATTCGGTTTGCTGCCACATACTTGATTTTCTTTTTGGAAAGGAGTATTTTTCTCAAAGGAAAATCCTACATTAATGATATGAATTTTATTCAGAGCATAATGCAGCTCAGCCAAAGACACGGGACGGCAAAATTATGAATCTTCTCGAAATCAAGAATATAACGCTTCTCAAAGAATCAAGACCCATTTTGAACAATCTAAGCATGGAGATCTGGAATGGACATGTCCATGCGATCATTGGTCCTAATGGAGCAGGTAAGTCCACTCTGGCTAATACCATAATGGGACTATCCGGTTATCGCGATTTTCAAGGTGATGTCATTTTTAATGGTGAGTCTCTTAAGGATCTTTCGATAGATGAGCGGGCACGAAGAGGAATTACATTGCTTTTCCAAGAACCTGCCCGCTTCGAAGGGCTGTCCGTGAGCCGATTCATACTTGCAGGAGCCAAAGAGAAATCTCAGAAGGTCGTCGAGGATGCGCTTCGACAGGTAGGACTTGTACCAGAAAACTATATCAATCGCGCCGTGGATAAGACACTCTCGGGAGGCGAACGAAAGCGCATCGAACTAGCTTCGATATATGCGATGAAGCCTCGCCTTGTGCTTATGGATGAGCCAGATTCCGGTGTAGATATAGATTCTGTAAAGTATATCTTTAGCATTATAAAAGATCTAAAACAGGCAGGCTCCACTGTCATCCTCATCACCCATAGCCCTGAGGTCCTGAAGCGCGCAGATCATGCTTTTCTCATCTGTGCAGGAACTCTTGTCGACAAGGGCGACGTATCTAGAATGTTCGACTATTTCAGTGGCAAGTGTGTGCCTTGTCCACATAAAGGCCAGCCCGACACGGATAGGCTAGTTCCTATGTTTGCGGCGAATTGAGAGGAAAACCATGGCAGAGCAATCAATCATAGATAAAGACATTCTTATCGCAGAGCTGCTGGCATCGATCAATCAACATAAATTCGCTCCAGATGTGGCACATATAGAAATCCATGGCAATGAGGTCTTAAATCGAAATCTCGTCGATGGCCTTATTGTAGAATCTCAATCCCTGGAGGATGGGGTCAGCGTCAAAATTCGAGTCAAGCGAGGTGTTACGATAGAGAATCCAGTATACTTTTGCTTCGGTCTCATTCCTGAAAATGGGGTACAGCGAATCTTTATCAATACCTTAATCGAGGAAGGAGCCTGCGCCCAATTCATTGCAAACTGCACCTTTCCAAATGCGATCAACATTCAACATCTTATGAATGCAGAGATTGAGCTCGAAAAGGGCGCTTCTCTATCTTATTTCGAGCGGCATGTCCATGGGCCTAATGGCGGGGTCCAAATCGTACCAGTTACAAAAGTGAGGCTAAGCGAAGGCGCCAGATTTTCCACCGAGTTCGAGCTTATCAAGGGAGCTGCGGGTGTTATCGACCTCGATTATGCCGCAGAAGTGGGAAAAGATGCCACGGTGGACATGAAGACTCGTATTTTCGGTCGGCTGGAAGACAGTATACACATCAAGGAATCCGCCAATCTTCTTGGCGAATCTTCGACAGGTGTATTGACAAGTCATATCGCAATCAAAGATAAGGCTTCCGCAATCATCGAAAACGAAATCATCGCGGATGCACCTTATGCCCGGGGTCATGTCGACTGCAAGGAAATCGTCCAGGATGGCGCGCGCGCCCGTGCGATTCCTATCGTGCAGGTGAATAACCATCTTGCCCATGTCACGCATGAAGCGGCCATTGGCTCGGTTGACTCAAAACAGCTCGAAACTTTGTTGAGCCGCGGTCTCACAGAAGACGAGGCAACGGATTTGATAATAGAAGGGCTTTTGAGCTAATTCTGCATGGCTCCAGACTCGCTCTTGGACTTTCTGTACATCTGCTTTTATCCAAGGTTTAAGCCGCTCGATTCCAAAGCGATTTCTTAATTCAGCACCCAGAAATTGAAATGGTGTTATATAACATGATCGGCTATCCATGATTTTACAATGGCACTACAGCCTTTGTTTTATCTCATGATCGCTCTACCCTGCTTTTCTTTTGCTTCTCTTCCTTGACCTCATGAGCTCGTTTACAAGCGTGATAATGCTCCTCTCCGTCCAACATCAGCTCGGGCTCGGGTTCCGTCTTACAAGCTTCGATGGCATAGGGACAGCGCGTATGAAAACGACAGCCGTTAGGAATGTCTGCTGGGCTCGGGATCTCTCCATAGATTGGAAGCTCTTTAATTATCTTCACCTTGCCTGATTCAGGTTCCGGAACAGCCTCGATAAGAGCTTGAGTATAGGGATGCAAGGGGTTATCGATGATATCATCGGCAAGGCCAATTTCCACTATTCGACCCAGGTACATAACCGCAATGCGATCGGTAAAATAGCGTGCCGTCGAAAGATCGTGGGTTATATAGAGGTAAGACAGGCCAAGTTTTTTTTGTACTTCCTTCATCATGTGAAGGACCTCGGCTCGCGTGGAAAGGTCTATCATCGAGACCGGCTCGTCTGCAACCAGCATCATTGGGTTGAGTATGAGCGTTCGTGCCGTTGCGACTCGCTGGCGCTGTCCTCCGGAAAGCATGTGCGGCCATCGACCCATAAAATCATCGGGCGGCGTCAGCTTGACCTCTTCAAGGGCTCTGACAATCATGGTATTGCGCTCTTCGACGGACGCCTTGATCTTATGGATGATGAGAGGCTCCTCCAGCACATCCCTAATCTTGAAACGCGGATTCATCGAAGCGTAGGGGTCCTGAAAGATCATCTGAACTTTTCGACGGTAATCTTTGAGCTTTTCTTTGTCGAGGTTCGTCACATCTTCGCCGTTAAAAATTATCTGTCCTGAAGTTGGCTCGAGAAGTTTCATAGCCAACTTCCCCGTCGTAGTCTTTCCAGAACCCGATTCGCCTATTAATCCAAATATCTCGCCGCGCTTTATGTCGAAAGAAACATCATCGACTGCCTTGATTTTCTTCTTCTGTCCACCACCTATGATAGATTCGGCAAATCCCTGATGTGGTTCGAAATATTTCTTGAGGTTTTTTACGCTCAGTATTACATCTGCCATGTATTTTCTCCTCTCCGGCTTTCCGAATACTCAATGAAAGAGCCAACATGCAACTTTATGGCCTGGCTCGATTTCGATCAGCGGAGGCTCTTCCTCGAAACAGCGATCGAATGCCTTATTGCAGCGAGGACTGAATCGGCAGCCTTTTGGTGGTGCAATGAGATCGGGCGGCGTGCCGGGAATAAAATGAAGCTGCTCCACTTTCTTGAAAAGCCGTGGAGTAGCCGCTAGAAGTCGCTCCGTGTATGGATGAGATGGTCCCTGTATGCCATAGATCTGCTCATTTGTGCCTAATTCGACTATCTTACCGGCATACATTACACAGATTCGATCCGATATCTCGGCTTCGAGCGCAAGGTCGTGGGTAATGAACAAAAACGAGAGG
>JAAYWE010000016.1 GCA_012516755.1 Treponema sp. | reverse complement strand
TGGGATCATAGCTCAACTGGATAGAGCAACTGCCTTCTAAGCAGTAGGTCGCGCGTTCGAGTCGCGCTGATCCCATAAGGAATTACATAATATTGCTCTAGCAAATACCCATTGTTACCTGAGTTCTGTTACTTGAACTTTGTTGTCATTTCCTTGTAGAAGGTATTTAGACCCACAAGACTTGAAGCATCTAGGGATCTAGCTTTTCAATTAAGCCTGCAATGCGGTTCGCTTCCGGGCGAGGCCAGCATCGATCTTATCCAAAAATGATTCAGTTGTTTCAAAGCTCTTTGCAGGTGGGCTTATAAGGTTTATGAGGTCCTTTGTGACCACACCCGATTCGATCAGTTCAATTGCCGTATCTTCAAGCTGTTGCGCAAAGATTGTTATCTCGGGTGTTTTATCGAGCTCAGCACGTTTTCTAAGCGCTCCTGTCCACGCAAAGATAGACGCAATGGGATTAGTGCTCGTAGGATTTCCCTTGAGGTATTCATAATAGTGCCTACGAACAGTACCGTGCGCAGCCTCATATTCGAAAGCTCCTGAAGGAGATACAAGGACTGAACTCATCATGCCAAGGCTGCCAAATCCAGAGGCTACCATATCGGAAAAGACATCGCCATCGTAGTTCATACAAGCCCAGAGGATTCCTCCTTCGTTCTTCATCAGCTGAGCGACCGCATCATCAATGAGCATATATCGATAGTGAATTCCAGCGGCTTCTAGATCGGCACTTCGCGCCGAGATCTCCTCGCCAAATAGTTCCTTAAAGTGTCCATGATAATTCTTGCTAATGGTATCCTTAGCCGCAAACCAGATATCTGTTTTTTCTGAAAGTGCATATTCTATACAAGCTCGGGCAAAGGAACGGATCGAAGCGTCGGTATTATGTATGCCCATAGCTACTCCTGGGCCTTCAAATTCGTGAACCTTGAAAGAAATGGGCATACCCAGTTGTGCCGGCTGGTAGACAAGGCTTACGGTGCCCGGACCTGGTACCACAAAATCCACTGCTTTGTAGATATCGCCATAGGCATGCCTTCCTATTATGATGGGCTTCTGCCAGCTGCGGACAGCTGGGGCTATATTCTTTGCTATGATCGGTTTGCGGAAAACCGTACCATCAAGATATGCCCTAATAGTCGCATTAGGCGAAGGCCATGCTTTCTTGAGGCGATATTCCTTGACTCTTTCAGAGTCCGGTGTTATGGTTGCGCATTTGACTCCTACCCCATATTTGGCAATGGCTCGAGCCGCGTCCATCGTGACTCGATCATTTGTCACATCTCGATTCGCAATACCAAGGTCGTAATATTCAAGATGGACATCAATATAGGGGAGAATGAGCTTTTCTTTGATCATCGACCAGATGACCCTTGTCATCTCATCGCCATCAAGCTCCACAATAGGTGTCTTTACTTTTGGTTTCATAATCGTTATTCCCGAATTCATTATACTCACCAGGGAAACTGAGCCAAGCACCTCATCAGCAAATAGTATCTTTTTATCTCGATCGAAAAGCAAAAGATCTTTTGATATTTTAATCTATTGGCGATATTTATCGCAACAGACTCTGATCAGCTAGATACGGCAGCATTCTGCATGAACAAGATGCTCTATTCTATGTATATTATGCAAGATATAAGCGACCGATGGGAGTCGAACCCACGTCTCCAGCTTGGAAGGCTGGGGTAATAGCCGTTATACGACGGTCGCAATCAATTCGCGTTTCTTCTTACGACCAAAGACAAAGGTGGCCCTGCTCTGGTTTTTGCTTGTTCGTAGCTTATCGACCTGGGCGATTTAATCGCATGATCCTGTGCTTGTCAAGTAGGCTCTCGCTAATCATTAATCGCCAAACCGGCTCTTGCCCCAATCTATCTTTCAGTATAAAATTAATTTCAATTTGCAAGTATATTGGCAATAAATTCTATATTTTATCGATGTTGAGAAGAGGACGACTTATTTTTGCTGGTTCCCTGAGCATATTCTTGTAGATATTAGTGCATTGATGAGATACGATCCTTTTCTTCCGTTGTCGATTTTATGCAGAGGGAATTAATATGGAGATCCAATTACAAGAACTTCTTGAGAGAATTCATAGCGAAGGCATCGAAAATGCAAAACAGCAAGCAGAACAGATTATCCAAAAAGCTCAATCGGAAGCAGCAGAAATTATAGCGCGCGCTAAGAGAGACGCTGAGGAGATGCAAGCTGAGGCTTTGAGACGTATCGATGCAATGGAAGCAGCTTCTCGCGAAAGTCTTCTCCAAGCATCTAGGGATACAATGATTGCTCTGCGCCAAAGTGTTCAGCGCTTTCTCGATTCAGCAATCAGCGCCGATATCAAGAAAGCTTTCGATGAGGAAATGGCCGCACAGGTTATCCCTGAAGTTTTGAAGATTCTCTCATCCGGCCAATCGGGCGATTTCGAAGTGCTTTTGCCACCAGAGCAACTCGAGAAAATAGACAGTTCTCTTTCTGCAAGACTTGCCAAGGAACTCTCAAGAGGTGTCACATTCAAGCCATACGATGGAATCGATGCTGGATTCAGAATAGCCTTGTCTGGTTCCTCGGTGCAATATGACTTTTCTGCAGACAGCATTGCACAAATGCTTTCGGTTCGTGTAAACAGGCTCCTTTCTCAATACCTAAAAGAATCTGCGGGGAGCCTCGATTGAAATGAAGCATTATTGGTACTTTGCTTCAACACTTACATCTTTTCCATTTGGCTCACCCCCTCCCATCTCTATGCAGGCTTTTGATGAACTCTGCTCCAGGATGATGGATAAAAGTGATTTAGAAATTCTCTTATATGTAGAAGAGGCAAGGAATGGCAGGTTCTCTGACTCCATGATGAAATCTCCATTTTTGATGTCATATTATGAATTTGAAAGAGGGCTGCGCAATGCGCTTGTAGTCTATCGAACAAGAGCTACAAAGCAAGATGCTGGCCAATGGACCAGACCAGGGGATATGAATCCGGATTCTCTAAAAGCAGCGCAAGCGGCACAATCTGCTTCGGATCCGCTCCAAGCCGAGCTTGCCTTAGAGCGCGAACGATGGAACGCAACAGAAAGGCTCTCCGCGCTTTCGGCATTTGAACTTGATTATATTCTAGCATATAAAATGAAACTGCTTATTGCATCACGAATTGCTTCCTTCGATAGAAATCGCGGGATGCAAGGATTCAATGTCTTATATCAAGATATCGTAAATGCTGCAGCAGAAGCAGCGAGCGCTTTTGATACCGGAGTAGCAACATGACAGAAGGATTCATCACCGCAGTAAATGGCAATATGGTTTCCATCCAAACTGAAGGGATTGTAACCATGAATGAGGTCGCTTATATCCTGGTAGGAGAAAGAAGGCTAAAGAGCGAGGTAATTCGTATTCGCGGTACTTCCGTTCAGGCTCAGGTCTACGAAATTACCAAAGGTATAAAGGTCGGAAACAGAGTAGAGTTCACCAATGAGCTATTATCGGTCGAGCTTGGTCCGGGTCTTCTCGGGCAGATATACGATGGACTACAAAACCCTCTGCCGGAGATTGCTAACAAGATAGGGTATTTTTTAGAGCCAGGCCTATACCTCAAGGCTCTTCCTCGAGATATAAAGTGGCATTTTACCCCGATCTTGAAAAAGGGCGATATTCTGAAACGCGGAATGGGTATAGGCTGGGTTCCTGAGCGATATTTTCGGCATATCATAATGATGCCTTTTGATCTATATGGAGAATGGAAAGTTGCAGATATAGTGGCGGAAGGCGATTACACGGTAGATGAGGCGATAGCGGAAGTAGTGGATTTGAAAGGAAATAAAAGGCATATCCAAATGAGTTTTTCCTGGCCTGTAAAGAGAGCCGTGGATTGCTATTCCGAGCGTCTTAAGCCTTCAGAGCCGCTTGTTACAAAAACCCGAATCATAGATACGTTTTTCCCAGTAGCAAAAGGTGGCACTTATTGTATCCCCGGACCTTTCGGAGCTGGAAAGACAGTTCTACAGCAGGTAACAAGCCGCCATGCCGAGGTTGACATTGTGCTGATAGCCGCATGTGGCGAGCGTGCTGGCGAAGTTGTCGAAACACTCAAGGAATTTCCCCAGATCATCGATCCAAAGACTGGCCGCTCTCTGATGGAACGGACTGTTATTATCTGCAACACTTCGTCTATGCCCGTAGCAGCTCGAGAGGCCTCGGTCTATACGGCTGTGACGATTGCGGAATACTACCGACAAATGGGTCTCGACGTGCTTCTTCTTGCCGATTCTACAAGCCGCTGGGCACAGGCAATGCGAGAGATGTCCGGACGACTCGAAGAGATTCCTGGAGAAGAGGCTTTTCCGGCATATCTTGAGTCTGTTATAGCTGCATTCTACGAACGCGCCGGTATAGTAAGGCTATATAACGGCAAGGAGGGATCCCTTACTATCGGAGGAACGGTTTCGCCCGCAGGCGGTAACTTTGAAGAACCTGTGACACAGGCGACGCTCAAAGTCGTAGGTGCTTTTCATGGGCTTTCGCGTGAGCGCTCGGATGCGCGCAAATATCCTTCGATCCATCCTCTTGATTCATGGACCAAGTATGATGGAATTATGCCCAAATCTGCTGTTAGGTATGCTCATTCATTCTTGGAACGTGGAGCTGAAATAAGCGCAATGATGAAAGTTGTAGGTGAAGAAGGGACAAGCCTGGAGGATTATGTAATCTATCTGAAGAGCGAATTCTTGGATGCGGTATACTTGCAGCAGAATTCATTTGATCCTGTCGATGCAGCAGTATCTCCGGCAAGGCAGAAGCATGTGTTCAAGTTGGTGCTTAAGATACTTGCGGCTGGTATAGAATTCTCCGATAAAGAAGAGGCGCGTAATTTTTTCTACGAGCTTCGTCAAACGATGCTAGACTTGAATGGTACCCCGCAAGATAGCGACATGTTCAGCGCTCTGTATAATAGGGTGGAGGAGGCTCTGGTTGACAGAAAACCTGAGTTTGATGACCGTGGACTTAAATTGATT
>JAAYWE010000122.1 GCA_012516755.1 Treponema sp. | reverse complement strand
CATATACAGTTCATATCAACGAGCCCTGGGTTGAATATAATCATAAAATTCTCGGTTCGCGCAAAATTGACGTTATATCCGGTGCTGAGCGATATGAATTGCATGGAATCATCCCTCTAAAGCCCATGCGAGTGGCGATCGAATGGAGCAGGACTGCTACTATGCTCAGCGCGGATCTTGTGTGCTTCGAGCTTCATGTGCAATATCCATCGACCCCGCACCGATGTTATGATCACAAAAAGGCAAGAACACTCGGTCGAACATGGGACGATCGCTGGCGCCAGCTTGCGCCTTTTGAGATTGTCGCATTTGAAAATCTGCCCTGTTCTAACATTATCCATGTATGGAAAGAGGACTTTAGTAATGTCATTTCGCACTATTCGCTAGATTATGCTGGCTATGGTCGAAATCGGTTCCTTGCAGATATCAATAACCACCTTACGCCAAAATGGCTTGCAGTGAGCGATGGCGCGCGAGGGATTCTAGTTGCGCAGGCTTCTCAATCTTTTAGCAGTTATGCTTTCTGTCCTCTACGCCAGGATTTACGGTGTGGTGTACAATGCGTGAGCATGTTCCCTTTTGGTGCTCTTTGGGGACCACAGTACCGATATCCTGCTGCGGTAACTGGCTTAGGAAGGCGCGCTGCCATTCTGACTGCGGAACATCTGCATTCCTCGGCCCCCTCATGGGAAGGAAAGACCCTTGATGCGCGCCTTCTTATCGCACTCTATGAGGGTAATGAACCGCAGAGAAGTCTTCTAGCAAAAGTGCACGAATGCTTGCTCTGATAAAGGCGAAAATCAAAGCGTCATGAGATGTATCTATTCTCTTTCACTCCAAAGAATTCATTCCAAAAAATTCGGAAGCAAAAATGTACGTTTGCTAATGCCTGATATCAATACAATATTGCAGACAAATGAGCACGGAAGAAAGGAAACCCATTCTTTGCGATGCATAGATGACAGCACAAGTAAGATCCGGTAAAATCGATTTGACCAATCTCAGTGCACATAATTTGGGAACATGAGGCGTAAGATACTGCCGGCAAAAGCAAGGAGGCAGAGTATGACAAAAAAAGAACATTCGAAGCCTCTCGCCAAGCAAGTGCCATCTCCGGAGGGTGGACCTGCTCTGACTTCTATTTCAAGAGCTTCGCTCACTACCGAAAGACCCGTTACCTTTAAGACGCTTATCGCCTATGGAGTCGGCGATATATATGGAGGTGGCGCATTCATAATCGTAAGCCTTTTTTATATGTTCTTCATGACCGAAGTCGTAGGCCTTTCCCCTGCCCTTGCAGGCCTTGCGCTTGGTATTGGGAAGGTCTGGGATGCTATCACCGACCCTCTTATGGGCTACCTTTCAGATCATACTCGCTCGCGTTATGGTCGCAGGCGCGTTTATTTCCTTGTGGGTATTGTGCCCATCGCGCTTTCTTACATAATCATGTGGATTCGCGTTCAAGCAAGCTCGCAAGTCGCGCTTTTCTTTTATTATCTCTTCGCCTATATCCTCTTCGATGCGGTGATCACGATGGTGATGACCCCCTATTCTGCGCTCGCTGCTGAGCTATCCGCTGATTATAAGGTGCGTAATCGCCTCTCTGCTGCGAGGCTCTTTTTCTCAGGCTTTTCATCGCTGCTGGCATCGACCGTGCCGAGCATGATCATCAATGCACATAAGGAAGATCCTGCGCAAGGCTATCTTATCATGTCGATTGTGTTTGGAATTCTATTTGCAATTCCCTGGATATTTGTTTTTTGGGGAACATGGGAGAATCCGCATCTTGCAAGCCCAACCGTATCGCGAGATTTTATGAAGGAATTTGCGAGCATTCTTAAAAACAAATCCTTTCGGATTCATCTTATGATGTATGTTTTCGCCTATTCTGCAATGGATATGTTGATGGGGCTCTTTACGTATTACCTTACCTATTATTTGCAAAGGCCGAATATTTATTCAATCGCAATGGGGACGCTCATGATCGTGCAGCTTTTTATGATTCTCGTCTATACCAAGGTTGCGAACATCAAGGGCAAGCGCTTTGCGTATATCCTTGGCATGTCGATCTTTCTTGTTGGTCTCTATGCGACTATTGTTCTTACATCGTCTACGCCATTGCTAGTTCTCGTACTTATCTGTGCGGTCATAGGGCTTGGGACTGCCGCTGCGGTCTATATTCCATATGCCATTTTGCCCAATGTAATCGATGTAGATGAGCTAATGACAGCTCAACAGCGCGCTGGAGTCTATTCTGGCGCAATGACTCTTGCGCGAAAGGTTGTTCAAGGTATCATCGTTATGCCGCTCATCGGATTCTTCCTTCAGCTCGTTGGCTTTCAGTCCAACCAGGCGCAGACGCCGGAAGTACTCAGTAAATTCTTGATATTCTTCATCACCGGGCCTAGTATTTTCCTTATTTTGGGCATCATCGTCGCAATGCGCTTTGAGCTCAGCCCAAAAAACAGCGAGATCCTAGTCAAAGAACTTGAACGAATCCGCGCTGGAGGGAGGTTGGAAGATGTCAGCCCAGAAGTCAAAACCATCTGCGAGAAGCTAACCGGCATGCGCTATGAGGAGTGTTGGAACAAAAAAGGCGCAACTGAGATATGACAATATTTCAGAAGCATCCTCAGGAATTCGTGCAAACATTTGAATTGATAGCAATTTCATCTGCAAATATCGTAGCAACAAGTAGATTTGCATGCTGGCTTGTATATTCTATATTCCTATAATAACTTATAGTATCTAGAGAAAAGGAAGAGCATGCAAAAGTCGGCGAAAAAACCTATCATGGACGAATTGCTGTCCAAACTAATGCGGCATAGCAGATTCGTTCAAGCCACCCACATCGAATCAGATTATAATTCCTTTGCATAATTAGTAGCTCTCGCGATATCTCGAGCAAAATGGATTTGACGCTGGCCACATCGCGCAATAAACTCAAGATAGAATGAGCTAAGTGGCACGGGAAATGATATGAGGAGGTAGATATGAAGGAGGATATTGAGCAAAAAGAAAAAGCTCAAGGAGGGACGCCTGAACGCCTTAAAGTCGGGGGTATGTTCGCCTATGGAGCGGCCAGCGTGGGTATGGGCTTATTCTATGCCTTCAACAATTTCAGCCTTCCCCTCTTTTATAGAACCTACACTTCGAGCGACGCTCTCATTGGCCTTCTTGCGAACACCCGTTCATTCATGAGTGCAATTGTCCAACCTTTTGTGGGGGCGTGGAGCGATAGAACATGGACAAAAATGGGCCGAAGGAAGCCCTTTTTCGCATTCAGCATGCCTCTAGTGGCTGTGCTTCTTCTATGGTGTGCAGCGCGGCCGCCATTTGGCGTTCTCATCGCTGTGCAGCTCATACTCACTTTTCTTTTCAATGTCGGCGTTGATCCTTATACTGCTCTCATTTCGGACATTGCCCCGGAAAATCAGCGTTCTACCGTGAATAGCGTGGCAACCATGCTCCAAGTACTGGGTCAGCTTGTACTTGCGCTTGCGAGCGGGCTATTCCTTTGGTCGAGGAATCCTTCTTATGTTTTCTGGCTTGTAGCTGCTGGCTTAGTGGTATTTACGACAATCACGGTCTTCGGTGTTCATGAGAAGCGTGAGAATATTCAGATAAGAGAGAAGCTCAGTCTGAAGCAGCATTTACAGCTCGTTGCGAAAAACAAAGAGGCTCAAAAATTCTTCATTGTTCAATTTTTGCTTTGGTTCGGGGTGAATGCTGCAACGCCTTTTCTTACACTTTTTGTCAGCACTGAAATAGAAGGTGTCTCTCCAGCCTTGGCACAGGCTCTGGCGGCAATCCTTCTTGGTTCGACTGCAATCTTCGCAGTGCCAGTAGGGATAATTGCAGATAAAACCAGCAGAAAACTCATTCTCTCGATAGGTCTTGGCCTCTTCGGCCTGGGTGCACTTGCGGCTGGTTTATTTGCATATTCTTTGCCAGTTCTCATACCGCTCATCATCATTATCGGGATAGGAAATACAGCTCATACAGTCCTCTCGTATCCTCTGCTATCAGAGCTAGTTCCAAATGAAAATGTGGGAGAATTCTGGGGCCTGAACACTTTCTTTGCCTCGATAGGCGCATTAGTCTCATCCACTCTTGCGGGGGCTCTCGCTGACTTTTTTGGGACCTACCGAGCCGTCTTTGTGCTAACAGGCATCTGTATGATCGCGGCTATGGTCGCTCTTCAATCTGTCGAGCCTAAAAAGGCTCAAGCCACAGTGACAACATGATGCAAGCTTTCTATGGAACCTCGGGTTTCAAGGAGATACATCAACGGCAGCGCGCTTGCTCGTCGCTCTATTTATTCGAAGGGTTTGCTCTCTTTCTCGGCAACAGAATCGAAGCGGATGTAAAGCCACATAGCCATCATCTCCTCAAAATTTTCATATCCCTGGATCATTCTTTCGAAATCGAGCACCGTGGAGAATTCAGAGAGGTCGAGATAGCCATCATTGCTCCCGACGAAGCTCATCGCTTCGCAAGCGATGAGGGGAGCTACGCTGTTCTCTATCTCGATGGAGAATCGGAGGCAGCCAGGTACCTTTGCAGCAAATACATTGGTTCGCATGGGCTCTGTCTCTTGCCCGAATTATACCTTATGCCGGCCAAGGCCGAGCTCATGGAGCTAGAAGACGGAAGAGGCTCCATATCTAAGGCTGAATGCGTATCTAAGTCAATATTGGGTCTATTGCTTGGGCCTTATGGTCAAGAAACAGTGGAACTCGATCCCCGAATCAAGAAAGTGATTGCTTTCCTCAAGGAATCTCCAGATAAGAAGGTCAAAATAGAAGTCGTGGCGAGGCATGTAGGTCTCTCAGAGAGCAGGCTCATACACCTTTTTACTCACCAAGTTGGTGTGCCTCCAAGGCGGTATGCTCTTTGGCTTCGCCTTCTCGATGCTATCGACGAGATTGTCGATGGCGCTTCCTTCACAGATGCTGCTTATGCAGCAGGATTCTCGGATTCTGCTCACCTCAGTAGGACTTTTAGGAAGATGTTTGGGCTTAGCCTTGTCGAAGTCTTTAAGAGTACCAGTGTAGCAAGTTCGTTCAAGCGGCTTTAAGAAGGTTGTGCTAAACTTTTTACTGGTCTAAAAGGCTTCGAATGCCCAAAGAGGTCTCGGGAGGTGAGCTATGGCCGGCGTTCAACTCCGGTTGATCGGGCATATGACAGTTCTCATTGAAATGGATGGCCTCACTATCCTTACAGATCCTTGGTTTGGGCCGCGAGGGCGTAAAGAGCGGACACTTGCTCCGCGCATCGTTCCACCAGCTGCAAGTCTTGGGGAACTAGGCCATATCGACCTACTCCTCGTCTCCCACAACCACATTGATCATTGCGATGATATTTCCCTAGAAACAGCTAGAGATAAGTGCATCACTGTCGTCGGTCCTCGCTCCGTAGCGAAGCGGGCAAAGAAGCTAGGCGCGAAATCAGTTGTTGAACTCGAGCCGGCTGGGGTCTATAGACTAAATAAAAGATCGGGAGATAGATCGAGCCAGGTATCGATCGAAGCACTGAAAGCCAGCCATCCTCTTGCATCCGATGCTCTTGCATACCTGATCAGAGGATCCAAAACTGTTTTTTTCAGCGGCGATACGCGCTATACACCAGAACTGGAATGCGCTCTAAAAAGCGCTCAACCGGACATTGCGCTAGTCCAAGCGGCTTGCGCACATTATCCATTGCTGGGCGATGATGGCATGTCCTTGCCAGAAGCAGCGGCTCTTGTGCGCGCTATTCGGCCTCGCTGGACCGTGCCGCTCCATCTCCACTGTGCAGGCAAATGGTTGGACCGCGCCCGCGGAATCCGCATTAGGCGCGATAACCAAATCGAAGTAAGCGCGGCGCTCAAAGCTTGGAGAGCAGAGCTCGAGTCGGAAGGGCTCGGTATCTGTATCCTTGGGCCTGGAGAGGAATGCAAGTTATGTGAAAAATGAGGATTGCTGGCTACCTCATCGAAATACGCAATACTGGCGCCGACCGCAGAGTTGGCGCCACATAGCTAATATTAGGCGATCAAGCCTAAGAGGATTTAAGGAGGATATCATGGCGCAAGAAGAAATTGGGCAAACTGAGATGATCGAGCGCTACAAGAGAGTTCACACGCCTGCCATCAGCGACATTCTCGACCAGAAGGGGCTTTTCCATCAGGTTTTGCCTCCTGCTATTCAGGCTATCGAAAACGGAATGAGGCTTGCCGGCCCCGTGCTTACAGTAAAAGGTACGCCTACAGTCATCGACAAATTAGAGTACCTGGAACTAGCTATGCGGGCTTATAGTTTTGTGGAGCCAGGAACTGTCGTAATATTCGATACTGGGAGCGATCCATCTACGGCGCATTGGGGAGAGATGCTGAGTACAACTACCCAAGCCAAAGGCTGCGGCGGCGCAGTCCTCGATGGGGGAGTACGAGATGTGGATGCTATAAAGCGCCTCGGATTCCCTGTTTTTGCCCGATACCGTACACCAGCCGATATCCGTGGTCGCTGGCGCTATGTGGAAATCAATGAAGATATTCGCGTAGGAGAGACCATCATTCATCCAGGCGATTGGGCAATAGCTGATTCCAATGGAGTAGTCATAGTCCCTAAGGAACTTGCTGCCGAAGTTCTTATTCTCGCTGAAAAAGTCGTCGATACAGAGAAGACGATATGGCAGGAGCTTAAAGCTGGCGCTTCCCCCATCGAGGTCTTTAAGAAGTACGGAAGATTCTAGGAGGGTCAAACATGAAAATAGTCGACCTAATTGCAACTTCTGTGGGCATACCTCTGGCAATACCCCTCGTTCATGCCTGGGGTTTTCATCCAGGCTTTGGCCGTCTAATTGTAGAGCTCGTCTCCGACGAAGGTCTTGTAGGCTTGGGAGAATGTACGCTAACACCAAATGGTCAGCAAATAGAAGAAGTTGTGAGGTCCTGCAAATCATTCGTGATTGGTGAGGATCCTTTCGATCTTGAGAAGCTTCGCTGGAAGATAGCGAATCCTTTCTATGTGCGTATGTTCGGGCCTAATCTTATCAATGCCTTTGCGGCTATCGAATTCGCATGCCTCGATCTTCAAGGGCAGGCTATTGGGCGTCCTGTCTACGATTTACTTGGTGGCAAAATGCGCGATCGCGTTCCTGTATCTGCCTATGTATTCTATGCAGCACCGAAGGGTCCAGGCCAAATTCCACCATGGGAAGAAGCCGATGCAAGAATCCTGGAACAGTGTGCCGAGCTAATAGAAGTGAAAGGATGCCGCTCAATAAAATTCAAGGCCGGAGTATATCCGCCTGAAAAAGAAGTCGAGACAGTCCGCCATATGCGTGAACGCTTTCCTGATGTGCCTGTGCGCCTCGATCCCAATAGTTCATGGGCTCTCACGACTGCTGTCCGTGTCGCGCACGAGCTTTCCGATGTTGGGCTCGAGTACTTGGAGGATCCCGTCTGGGGCTTGAGCGCCATGGCAAAACTAAAGCGGATGTCACCGCATGTGCCACTCGCATCCAATATGGCCTGTTTCTCTTACGATGATATAGCTCCTTCCGCTTTCCTCGATGCGGTCGATGTAATTCTTGCAGATCCGCATTGGTATGGCGGCTTAAGAGCAACAAAAGAGCTCGCACGGCTCTGCGAGACCTTTGGTTTCGATATGGGCATGCATTCCGGAACGGAATTCGGTGTGTCCCTTGCGGCCGTGCTTCATCTTGCTGCTTCGCTTCCGGCCATTCACCATGCTCCCGATGTCCATTATCATTATCTAGAGGACGATATCATCGAAGGAGGCCCGTTCCGCTATGTAGACGGAGCAATTTCTGTGCCGAACGGTCCTGGCCTTGGTGTCAAACTCGATAGGCAGAAGCTCGCGTACTACCATGAATTTTACGAGAAATATATAGCTGCCATAGCAGCAGCGCCTAGCATGGAGCCGATCTACACGAAGGCAAGGTGGTGAGATGGATAGAGCATTAGTTACCGGAGCTGCGGGCTTTCTTGGCCAGCATCTCGTGCACCGCCTCCTTGAAAGAGGCGATAAAGTGCGAGCGCTTGATATTTCTGTGCCAGAAGGCCATATCGATGGCGCTGAATTGATGGCTGCTGGTGCCCATGGCAAGGGATGGATAGCAGGAGACATCCGCGGCGCCGAGTGGATCGCTGCAGACATTCGCAATGCCGAGGCCGTAGCTTCAGCCTGCAAAGATATGGATACCGT
>JAAYWE010000015.1 GCA_012516755.1 Treponema sp. | reverse complement strand
TCATAAATAAAGTGCCTGCCTATCAGAGGAATACCGCCATGGTTTTCCAGAATTACGCTGTATTTCCACATATGACTGTGTTCGACAATGTAGCCTATGGGCTTCGTGTCCGGAAATTGCCGAAGGATGAAATCTCACGTAAAGTTTCAGCAGCGCTCAAGAGTGTTCATCTCGAAGGCTACGAAAAGCGCACACCAGACAAGCTCTCAGGTGGCCAGCAGCAGCGTGTAGGTCTTGCGCGCGCAATGGCAATTCAGCCCAGAGTTCTTCTCTTCGATGAGCCACTCTCCAATCTAGATGCCAAACTTCGCATAGAAATGCGCGAAGAAATCCGTGCTGTGCAGAAATCGCTTGGCATAACATCGATATATGTCACTCATGATCAGGAGGAAGCACTCGTAATCTCGGATCGCATTGCCGTCATGGAACAGGGAGTCATTCAGCAGATAGGCAAACCCTGGGAGATCTATGCAGACCCAAAAAACACTTTCGTTGCATATTTCGTTGGAAAGATAAATATGCTCACCATGCACCTGCTTGAAGGGGCAGAGGGGGGGCTTCGCAGTGCAGTTCTGGGAAATTTATCCCTCCTTGTCCCTTCTGAAGGTACTGAAGGTCTTTCAGAGGTGATAGTCGCCTTCAGACCAGAAGATGTAATTGAGGCTGCGACCGAGGCAAGCCAGAACAAGGTCATGGGGATTTTGAAAACCGTAAGCTTCATGGGATCGGTAGCTCGCTTCGAACTCGAGGTGGAAGGTCAGGAGATAACGATCGATAGGCACAGGCCTCGCGAATCCGATATCCCTCAGAAGGGCGAACATGCCTTTTTTGCCGTACCTTCAGATTCCATGCTCCTTTTTGATCCAAAGACTGGCCTCAGAATAGGCAGAGGAGCCAAGAAATGAGCCAGAAAGCCGAAACTCCTTCTATTCGGCATAGCCGAGCCGATATCTGGTCGTTTGTCATTTTCTTTGGTTTTGTCATTGTCATTGTGTTTCTCATCTATCCACTATTCGACATTTTTCGCTATAGCTTTATGGATAAGAAAACACAGACTTTTTCTCTATCGAACTGGAAGACTTTTTTCTCCAAAGTCTATTACCTGCGTGCCTTCTGGCACTCGATAGTGATCGCTATTTTGACCACATTTTTTTCGATGGTCTTGGGGATTCCTCTTGCTTTTTTTACCACTAGGTATCGCATAAAGGGCGCAAACCTCCTGAATACGCTATCGGTGCTGGCTTTACTTTCGCCAACTTTTATTGGTGCATATTCCTGGATTACCATGTTGGGTCGAAATGGATTCCTGCGACTTTTGTTCCAGTCTATAGGCATCAATCTGCCGCCTATCTATGGTCCGCTCGGAATAGTGCTCGCTGACACGCTACAGTATTATCCTTTCATATCGCTTATGACAGCCGGCGCTCTCATGACCATAGATCGCTCGCTCGAAGAGGCTTCCGAAAACCTAGGAGCTCGTTCGATAAAGACATTTTTCAGCGTGACACTGCCTCTAGTTCTGCCATCGGTGACAGGTGGAGCTCTCATTGTATTCATGATGTCGCTTTCCAATTTCGGAACTCCAATGATAATAGGCGGAAATTATCTTGTGCTGCCGACGCTTGCCTACAATCTCTATACGAGCGAAATCAGCCAAACTCCAGGAATGGCTTCTACGGTATCGATTATTCTAATGCTCTGTGCGTCGGTTGTGATTGTGCTGCAGCAGTGGGTTTCTTCGAGGCGCAAATATGCCAGCATGCTGGTGAATAGGCCTGTAATAAAGGAGATTAAAGGCATAAAATCGGTGCTCGCCCATATATTATGCTATGGTATTGTCTTTTTCTCTACTCTTCCGCTAGCTGTGATTGTATACTTCAGTTTCCGAAAGACCTCGGGGCCTGTCTTTAAGCCAGGCTTTAGCTTGGACAGTTATAGACAAATTTTCTTCGATGTTCCCAAAACCGTGACAAATAGCTTTCTATATTCTTTAATAGCCGTGCTCCTAATAGCCTTTGTTGGGACGCTTTTGGGATTCGTAATTGCTAGAAAAAGGAATGCAGCCGTCAGAATACTCGATCCATTGCTCATGATTCCATATATGGTTCCTGGTACTGTGCTTGGAATCGGATTTATAGTCGCTTTCAACAAGCCACCGATAATACTGGCTGGCACGGCGACCATAATTATTCTAACTTATTTTATTCGGCGTTTGCCCTACTCGGTTCGCTCCGCCGCCTCTATTCTAAAGCAGATTGATCCGGCTCTAGAGGAAGCTGGTATCAATCTGGGCTCTCCGCCAGGGCGGACATTTAGAACTATCACCCTACCGCTCATGCAGGGAGGAATAATCTCCGGCGCAATAATGAGTTGGGTTACTTCTATGAATGAGCTATCAGCTTCGATTCTCCTATATGTAGGGAAGACAATGACAATGCCTATAAAGATCTATCTTTCGGTGGCGGATGGCTATTTTGGCACGGCGAGCGCAATGTCGACCATTCTTCTTTTTGTGACGGGTATCGCAATGTTTATCGTAAATAAATACTTTAACCAGGGAAGTGAGACATTTATCGCTGCTTGAGATTTTATAAGGTTCCATGATTGGAACCATCAATTCTTGTGCCACTTAGAGGATGAGATGTATCCGCAATTCGAGCCAAGCTATATTCCAGATGCGCACCTTATCAAAGAATTGGAAGATATAAGAGCCGATGGCGCTTTTTTT
>JAAYWE010000121.1 GCA_012516755.1 Treponema sp. | reverse complement strand
GGCACATTCAGAGCCCGATAGCGCACCTCATCCAGGTCATCCTTTCGACCCCCCTCGATCCGGCTTTATTCAGTCATGGTATACAAATATCCTGTCTATGCACTTTCATTAAGGCAAATATTCAGAACTTATAGCCAAACTCTCGCAGCATGGCCTTTCGGGCAATCTTATCTTCTGCACCCTCTACACCTTTGGGCGAAAAACCATCGACCACGCCGAGGATTGCGGCTCCTTGATCCGTAAGTGCCCTCACTACTTCGACAGGATTGGCCGTTGCACAGAAAATCCTGCAGGTCTCGGGGTTTGCCTTTATGCGGTCCAGCACATTTAGCGGATACGCGCCGGGGCCGATTACAAGATAAAAACTATGCCCTGCGCGCACTGACATGGCCATCTTTTGAGCCACCTCGACCAGATATGGATCCGTGCCTTCTGTACGAACGAGGCATGGTCCGGAAGCCTCACAAAAGGCAAGACCGAACTTTACTCCAGGCACGGAGTTCATCATTATCTCCGCAATGTCTTCGACTGTTTTTATGAAATGCGACTGGCCGATTATCACATTGCAATTTGTTGGAAAATCCAGCTTGACTGTATCGATGGTCATGATCAAAACCTCCTTGGGCTAATCTTATATACTGATACGAACCTTGTTTATATTGTCGTACACAAGGTTCGTAGCACTAATCAAGACAAAAGCTATTATTTTATGGCTGAGCCACATGCCCAACGGGCGCAGTATAGATTGCAAACATCTCTTCTCCATCGAGTCCGAGATAAGCATCGAGTTTCTCTTGGTCATAAGCGCCTATCGCACAGGTTCCGAGACCGAGCGATTCGCAGGCAAGATAGAGGTTTTGGCATGAATGGCCCGTATCTAGAGCTACAAGTTTATATGCAGCTCTGCCATAGCGCCACTCGCTGCGATAGGGAACAGCAGCCCACATTATCACGCATGCGGCATTCCAGAACTGCCCATTCAATGCTTCATTCAGAGCTATCGAATCATCTCCCTGTCGCTCGAGGACGAGCTCATGTTCGACTGGAAGATAACGATATAGACCCACATTCAAGCCTTTAATCTTGTGAGCAAAGACATATATGTCAAGAGGGTGGCGCGCGCCGCCGGAGGGAGTGGTGCGAAAAGAAAACTTGCCGTGATTCTCTTTTACGCCTTCGATTGCCCACAGGAGATAAGAGAGCTCTTCGATCGTTAGCGGCTCCATTGTATATTTGCGGCGCGATCTGCGATTATTGAGGAGGTGGTAGAGCACGGCGGCGCGCTCAGGCACACCCCAAAAAGGTTTTTCAGAAGTCCTCGTGTCTTCGAATGAGGCTGCAGCTCGCTTCTGTTCCCGGCTCTCTTCAAAAGCTCTTAGAATGCTATCGGGAGGCGGCAGGTTGATCACACAGTCTTCGGGCGCAGGTGGTTCCTCTTGTGGAGGAACAGGTACTCCCTTTGACTGATCCGATTGCCCTGTCTTTACTAAATGCCAGTTGGATTTTAGAAACCAACTTCCTTCGAAACGCTCGTATTGCATATCAAACTCCAAATCTGCCCTTTTCGTTCAAAATTCTCTCTGCTTCTTCAACGGCCTTATGGATCATCGAATTACAGACTATTTCGGAGAGCTGCCTGGCTTTGACCATATCCCGACCTTCCTCAGTCCATAGATCTACGCCCTCCAAAAGAACCCTGCATTCGATGCTGCCCTTGAAGGCCTTAAGCCTCTCCATGTATTCCGCAACGACCTGATAAAGCGCTAATTTACTATCCTGATCAGCCGAATCAGTTGCTCCAAGAGCAAGCGAAAGAGCCATGATTCCACCTGTAACAGCACCGCAGGTCAAACCCATGCGCCCTATTCCTCCTCCAAATCCCCCAGAAATACGATGAGCTACGGAAGGCTCTAAGCCTAGCTCATCCGCAAATACGGTAAACACAGCTTGAGAACAGGCCGATCCAGCCACGTGCATCGATACTGCTTCATCCGCCCTTTCCATTTCCATCCTCCGATTATAATCTGCACTTACTCTGTCATTGTATATGTGATTGCATATGTCATGGCTACTGTCAAAGGTACTTATTGCTTAAAATTCCTCGCTGTAGCTACTGCCTTGCGCCAACCTACCACAAGACCAACCCTTGATTCTTCTGCCATTCTCGGGCTGAATTCCCTGCGCATGCGCCAGTTCTTGCGCACGTCATCGAGCCCGTTCCAGTAGCCTGTAGCAAGCCCCGCAAGATAGGCCGCTCCAAGCGCCGTTGTCTCGCTCACTTCTGGAAGAACGACCCTGGTTCCTGTAATATCGGCTTGAAATTGCATGAGAAATGAATTTTGGGAAGCTCCTCCATCGGCCTTTATGCAAGAAAGGCGTTTCCCCGAATCCTTTTCCATAGCTTCAAATAGGTCCATGGATTGGTAGGCGATAGATTCCAGCGCTGCACGAATGAAATGCGCCTTCGATGTTCCTCGCGTAAGCCCTACTACAGTTCCGCGCACCTCCGAATCCCAGTAAGGTGCACCCAGGCCCACAAAGGCCGGAACAATATAGACTCCCTGACTATCTTCTACCATACGAGCAAATCGTTCACTTTCCGCAGAGTCCGTTAATAGACCCATTTGATCTCTCAACCACTGGATCACCGCTCCAGCTATGAAAACCGAGCCTTCTAGAGCATAGGTGTAACCTTTGCCAAGATCCCACGCAACCGTTGCAAGCAGATTATGCTTAGATTCAACGGGGAAAGGTCCTGTATTCATCAAGGTGAAGCAGCCCGTACCATAGGTGTTCTTCACATCTCCCGGCTCGAAGCACGCATGCCCGAAAAGTGCTGCTTGCTGGTCGCCGGCAACTCCAGCTACCGGAATTTCGGCGCCAAATATATCCTTCTTCGTAACACCGAAGAGAGCCGACGAAGGCCTTACCTCAGGCAGAATATTAGCAGGTACTTCAAGAAGGCTTAAAAGCTCCTCATCCCAACGGCGTTCGTTTATGTCGAATAGCATTGTGCGGCTGGCATTGGAAGGATCGGTCGCATGGACTTCTGTCAGATTATAGATAAGCCAGGAATCGACAGTGCCGAACATCAGCTCGCCTCGCTCTGCGCGCGCCTTTATTTCAGGATAGTTTCGGAAGAGCCATGTGAGCTTTGTGCCAGAGAAATACGGATCAAGCACTAGACCTGTTTTTCGTCTGATCAAATCGCTTGCACCCTGCGCTTTGAATTCATCACAGATAGAGCTCGATCGACGGCATTGCCAAACAATTGCATTATAGACAGGCTTACCCGTGGAACGCTCCCACACAATAGTCGTTTCGCGCTGATTGGTAATACCTATCGCGGCAATCTGTGTTGGTTCAATCTGCGCTGCCTCAATCGCGTTTCTCGCGGCCTTTAGCTGCGTGCGCCAAATCTCCTCAGGGTCGTGTTCAACCCATCCTGGCTTGGGAAAAATCTGTTTGAATGGAATCTGCTTTACGGAGATGATAATTCCATCATGATTGAACAAAATAGCCCTCGAGGTCGTTGTGCCCTGATCCAGGGCAAGAATATAGGTTGAATTGCGGTCCATGCGAAGATTATAGCCTATTTTCGACGCTTCGCAAGAATCGTGACAATAATCTCTGTTTCAAGAACTTTGTAGATGATTCTATGCCGCAATGCTCCATCGAGGTAGACAAGGATGCTCTGATGGGTATCTTCATGGGTATGGCAATACCAGGTAGATCGGCCACCAAACACGAATTTCCCATCGGGTCCTGATTTATCGACAGACCGGAGCCGCGTTCGGTCATAGCTAAGGGTATTCTGGCGTAAGGGCACCATAAGGGCACCGCATAGCGCAATCCTACATTATCCAAAGTACGCAGGCATTCCTTCCGAACTTCCTCTTGTAAAACGCATAGAGGAGGCTTATCTCTGGGTCACAACAGTGCTCGTTACCTCAGGCGCTCAGGGAAGAGGCCGAGAATGGCGCGGTCGACAAATGTATCACTTATTGACTCCTCGTGGCTAGCCGAGGAATGCTCGGAGAAAGCTGGCGTTTTTCAAGTTTAGAAAACGACACCGCAGGCTAGCTGAATTCGCCGCGTGGTGCTACCCTCGCCCTATGCCGCGAAAATATGAATTCGGTCTCACCCCTTGGGGAGCATATTTTATACGAGCCATGGAGAGCCTTGCCGATCAGGCGCGCCTTAAGCGTGGACGAAGTTACGCGGCCAATGGGAATGTGTTCAGACTATCCATCGAGAATGGGGTAGTCTCGGCAATGGTGGAAGGCAACTACAAACCCTGGTATGACGTAAGAATCGTCTTCAAACCTCTAAATCAATCGGAAAGGGCTGCACTTTTTAGGCTCATCAACGATGATCCCATGCT
>JAAYWE010000120.1 GCA_012516755.1 Treponema sp. | reverse complement strand
TCCTCTTCTTCCATTCCAACAGCGCATATATCGATTGCCAAGAATCTCTCCTGTTTTTACTTGAAATTGAGTGCCTTTTATAGACAGATCTGAAAAATTAATAAAGAAATCTGGTAAAGAATTAATTTCGATCGCCTTATCGGCTCGCAGCATATCCAATAAATGCGCAATTAGATCTCTTGCCTGGCCCTTGCTAAGATACCATGGAGGATCAAGCAGCGATTCCGGAACTTCAAGCTCTTCTGGCAGCACCAGCTTCCATTTGATTAATCCAACTCCTTCCAGAGATATGCGCTTTTCATTTGTCAGGAGCTCTCTATAAAATGCAATTTGTATTTTCTTTTTTATAGTTGATTCATCATCAGATAGCTGGTCTTGAAAATAGTTCTTTGATCTTTTGTAAGCCAAGTCAAAAAGAGATACCAGACTCAAGCCATCAGATGGATACTTTCCAATCCCATATAAAATTTTATACATTGCGTTTCTTCTTGCTATTTCTTTGTAGGAATCCTCAAGATACCATGCAAAAAAGGCCGCTTCTTGCCTATTGTCCGCAAAGGCAAGGATTTTCTTCTTCCCTTCGGGAAGAAGCTGAAACAAGGAAGTTACAATCACTACATTGGGTCCATCGGTACCATAAATAATTGACCTCACTGGATCCCTATTGCCTCCTGTAAATCCACACAAGCCGCATCTGCTTATTTGTTTGTTTCCATCTTCATTTGAACTTTCCTCTCTTACTACAGTAATGCTATTATTGTGGCAGCATTGAAGACCACCCCTTTTTTTCTCTTGCACGATCGCACCGCAGATAAGACAAAGAGAATACTTTTTCAAAGCAAGCCTATTCTCTAATTCATCTTCTTCTTCATATAAGTTAGAGTCATCAAGCGGACGAAAATACGATATTTCGAATTCAGCTTGGCTTGGGTCCTTTACTGCTTCCACTAATTTCCCGTTTTTTATCTTTCCTATAATGTAATGTTGGCCGCACTCTCTGCATAATGCAACCTCAAAAACTGCAGCATTCTGATCCATTATTCTCCTGTCAAGGAAAATGCGCTTTCTTGGGTAATAGGAAATAAAAGCTCCTTCTAGAGATCTTAGGAAAAAATGATACCTTGCTGATAAAAGCACATTCCCAGATTTAGGATCCTTTGCTTTGATAAGGAGTTGTATAAGCAAGTCTGTAAGGGTCATCCTTTCTACAGCTGGTCTTTCTGGAAAAAGCTTTTCTCCTAACTCATCAATAGATTTTGCTGATTTGTCTAGCATCGCCAATAATGAGTATGTCTTTTTATCATGCTTAAGAATCGCTCCGACAATCCTCGGAATGTCTGCAGACTCAGGTTTTTCCCCTTCAATTTGTATATATAGTTCGTAGGCTTTCTCGACAGATTCTTGATCATTTTCAAGTAAGACTCTTTTCAATAATTGGTAATCATCAGACTTAAGCTCATAGTCTGACATAACTCTTTCGTTTCTTTCTGTGATAATTATATTTTCATCGGAAAAAGGTTCTCCAAATAATTCAGAGACGAATCGTGATATATTAGAATTTGATTCAACAGGATCACTTAAGGTTGCACTTGTAGCAATGCATTGGAACCGATTTTTACAGCCTCCATCTTTTAATCTCTGTTTTAGGCGGCGCATGAGCATAGCCATCTCGGCTCCACGAGAGCCACTATATTGATGAACTTCATCAAGGACTATAAATTTAAAGCAACTAGAAGCTCCATTATCAAATAGTTGGCTATCATGTGGACGCAAGAGGATGTACTCTAGCATCGAGTAGTTAGTAAGAAGAATATGGGGAGGAGAACTCCTCATTTCAGATCTCAACACTAACTCTCCAGGAAGTCTGCAATCTAAATGATACCTCGCGTTTCTTTTAGAATCATTTGCATCATCGGGTGTTTCTCCAATGAATTGCCCGAAGGTGAACCGAAACTGC
>JAAYWE010000119.1 GCA_012516755.1 Treponema sp. | reverse complement strand
TGCCCTCCTCCATTATTGTAAGGTCAGCCGAGAAATAGGTATCGAAAACCGCATCGAAACCAAGGCGACGAAGTGCTGTGTAGATCTTACCAGTCAACTCTGTCCCTGGCGGCAAACCAAAGGCTTCCCCAAGAGCAACGCGAACAGCCGGGGCAATTTGGACAACACAGGTCTTTGCATCGGGGCCTTCCTTCATAAGAGCATCCCAGATGAGACTTGTCTGATCGTTTTCATAGATGGCGCCGACCGGACAATGTGCAGAACATTGACCACATTTGATACAGGGGCTTTCGCCTAGCTTCACATCCGCTGCCGGAGCTATACGGATAGATTCTCCGCGTCCTAAGAACTCTACAGCCCAGACACCTTGCATTTCTTGGCATACTTCGACACATCGACCGCAACGAACGCATTTTGAAGGATTAAGAATGAGGCTCCCGGTGGATGTATCCAAGGGCAAATCGCGCACTATTTTCTTAAAAGGCTGTTCCCTTATGCCGAATTCCTGGGCGAGAGTCTGCAGCTCGCAAGCTTGATTGCGCGGGCATGCAAGACAATCGTCGGGATGTGTCGAAAGAATGAGTTCGATCACTGTTCTGCGCGTCTGCACAAGCTCGGGATCATTGGTGATTATGCTCATGCCTTCGGAGACGGGCGTGCAACACGAACGCAGCATTTTGTTCGATCCTTCTACCTTAACCACACAGATACCACAAGCTGCCCAAGGCGAAAGATCGGGGTTGAAACAGAGCGTCGGAATTTTTACATGTGCTTTTTTTGCAGCTTCCAGAACGGTCGAACCTTCAGCGACCTGAACGGGTATTCCATTGATCTTTAAGTTTATCATAGTCTTCTCTCCCTGTTTTTAGCGCTTGATGACCGCACCGAATTTGCAGACGGTGAAACACTCGCCACACTTGATGCACTTCGAGCTATCGATAACATGGGCTTTCTTTTTCTCACCGGAGATGCATGTAACCGGACAGCGGCGCGCGCAGAGACCGCAGCCAATGCACTTTTCGGGGTTGATTTCGTAGACCACAAGGTCTTTGCATTTGCCTGCGCGGCATTTTTTATCGTGGATATGTTCAAGATATTCATCGCGGAAATGTCTTATGGTCGATAGTGTCGGATTAGCTGCCGAACCTCCCAGCAAGCATAGTGATGCCTTTGTCATGGCTTTACCTATCTGTTCGAGCTTGGCTAGGTCGGCCTCTTCGCCTTGCCCCCTGGTTATTTTGTCCAACAGCATCTGCATCTGCTTTGTCCCTATACGACAGGGAGCGCATTTTCCGCAGGATTCGTCGACGCAAAATGTCATATAGAATTTGGATACATCGACAACGCAGTCGTCTTCATCCATGACAATCATACCGCCTGAGCCCATCATCGAACCAAGAGCGGTCAGGGTTTCGTAGGAAATTGGCTTATCGAGGTCTTTTTCCACAATGATACCGCCAGAGGGTCCTCCTGTTTGAACGCCCTTGAACTTCTTGCCGTTTCTAATGCCTCCGCCTATGTCGAAGATTATCTCACGCAAGGTTGTTCCCATAGGTACTTCAATGAGTCCAGAGTTGTTTATCTTGCCCGTTAGAGCAAATACCTTTGTGCCTTTGGACTTGTCGGTTCCTATGGAAGAGAACCAATTAGCACCGCGCGTGAGAACCACCGGCACATTAGCCAGGGTTTCGACATTGTTGATAACCGTGGGCTTGCCCCAAAGTCCTTTCATAGCAGGGAACGGGGGCTTTGGCCTGGGCATTCCGCGTTTTCCTTCGATGGACTGAAGAAGCGCAGTCTCCTCACCACAGACAAAAGCACCTGCACCCAGACGGATTTCTATATCGAAATCGAATCCGGAGCCCAAAATATCCTTTCCCAGAAGCCCATATTCCTTTGCCTGGGCTATAGCAATTTTAAGTCGCTCAATGGCAAGCGGGTATTCTGCTCGAATGTAGATGTATCCGAAGTTCGCTTCTACTGTTTTCCCCGCAATCACCATAGCCTCGAGAATAGAGTGAGGATCGCCTTCGATCGTGGAACGATCCATATAGGCGCCGGGATCTCCTTCGTCCGCATTGCAGACGATATATTTGATATCACCGGGAGCCTTGCGAGCAGCTTCCCATTTCATACCCGTTGGGAACCCTGCTCCACCTCTTCCGCGAAGCCCAGATGCTTTAAGCTCAGCAATTACCTCTTCTGGCGTCATTTCAAAAAGGACTCTCTCGAGTGCCTTATAACCATCTCGGGCAATATACTCATCGATATTTTCTGGATTTATGACCCCGCAGTTTCTAAGGACTATTCTAAATTGCTTCTGGTAGAATTCGATCTCTTCTAGTTTGGTTGTTTCGGTCTTCTTGTCCTTTCGATAGAGAAGACGAGTGACTTCACGGCCTTTTATAACCTGCTCTGCAATTATGTCATGAGCATCTTCCGGTTTGACTTGAACATAGAATGATTCGCTGGGTAGCACTTTTACGATTGGGCCTTTCTCACAGAATCCAAAGCATCCTGTTTTGACAACCTGCACATCACGGCTCACACCCAGAGACTCGGCTTCCTTGATGAGATTTCGGTATATCTCGTCGCTCCGAGAAGATTCACAACCCGTTCCACCACAGACTAAAATGAAGTTCTTGTATGCCATACCATCCTCCCGTCTCAGTGCTTTGCAATGTCGATGGCTGGCTTGTCGAATATATGATTATCGAGCAGACTGTGTTCGATCAGGTGCTTAACCACGAGTTCTTCCGCCACATCGCTCGTCATCTTGCCATATATTACAGGGGGCATATCGGGCATAATCACTTCGACCGTGGGTTCTACATAGCATAAGCCCATGCATCCAGTCTGCCTAACCACTACCTTATTCGCCAGCTTGTGTTTTTCGAGGGCTGCAACGATCGCATCGAAAGTCTGCTTTGCGCCGGCTGCGATACCACAGGTTCCCATTCCAACAATTAACTGGATATCCTTGCCTTCCACATTTCGTGTTTCGAGCTCCTCTTGCTTCTGTGCCCGCAGAGCACGAAGCTGATCGAGGGTCATTTTCGCCATATTCTCTATTCCTCCTGAGATGCAAGATATTGCTTTACGAGCAACAGGGAGGAGGCTGACGTCAGATCGCCCACCGCCTCGACAAGCTCGCTTTTTTTGACTTCATACGAGAGCCCGTCTGAGCTCCGTCTCCTTCTTAGTATCAATTCTCGCGGACCTACCATATTTAGAGCATTCAAAAAAAGCTCAGGTACATTGCCAAGCGGTGGGCTGTCTATGCTGGATTTCGGAAAAGAGAAACATACCTCAGTGCCTTTGCCTTTTTCCGATCTTATTCTAAAGGAACCATCAGCCTGTTCTACCGCCTGCTTGATAAATGGAAGGCCGAACCCAGCCTTTCTACCAGGATGCTTTGCGGCACTGTTCTTTAACGGATCGAACGCTTTGTTTATTTCGTCAGGGCTCATCCCGCAACCATTATCAGCAATGCGCACGTGGACTCCATTAGTTGCATCATCAATCTCTACTTCGATAAGACTTGAGCTTGCTTCTACTGAATTTTGTATAAGATCGAGCACAAAATCTCCGATTGCAAAGTGCATCGCACTCAGCGCTCTCGGTATTTTGCAATAATGCTTGGTAGCTGTTCCTTGGTTAGCTTGCCATATACTTCATCATCTATCATGATCACTGGAGAAAGCCCGCAGCAACCAAGGCAGCGCACTTCATCTACGCTAAAAATGCCATCGTCCGTCACTTCGCCCGGCTCAACCGACAAGATAGAACGGGTTTCTTCGAGCAGGTCCTGACCGCCCTTGAGGTAACAGGCCGTTCCCATACACACCGCGATGCGGTGCTTACCAGGCTTTTCTGTTTTGAAGAAATGGTAAAACGTAATAACGCCATAAATCCGTGCAAGTGGGATACCAGAGATTAACGATAGCTTTTCTGCTGCAGCCCGCGAAACAAAACCATATTCATTCTGGATGCGATGCAGCATCATTACTAGTCCGCCTTCCTTCTTGCTCCATTCATCGATGTATGTCTGCAACTCATCCGAAAACTCGATGTCTCCTGCGACCATCCTGTAGCTCCTCTTAAATAATATTAGGAAATCTAAATATAGAATTATCGATAAATCAGTAACGAATATATCATACAGCCTAAACCGAAAAAACTCAAGTCCTTTTTGGGCTAAATCCGACCCTAGGATAGATGACGAAAGTCTGTATTTGAATTATCTTTCTTATGGAGAACAAGGCAATGCCGAATACTCGGAATTACGTGAGCATTTATTACCTCAAGAAGCAAGTTATTTTGCCTATCGATTTGAAAGGCTATAAGGAAAAAGAGTGAAATCTGGAGATACTGTAGGCACATATTTGCTCGAGCAAAGGCTCGGCAAAGGTGTAACGGCATCTACTTGGCTTGCCAAGCCGGCACAGTCCGAAGAAAATGGGCTCGACGAGGACAATTCCGCTTCCGCTGCCCTTTCTGCCCAAGCTTATGTGCTCAAAATTTTCGATATCGCCGAGACCAGTTCCTGGAAGCCCCTGGATCAATTTAGACGCGAAGCCGACATTCTCCGCACCCTAAATCATCCGAGAATCCCAAAATACATAGAGAGTTTCGAAACGACCACAGAAGAGAAATTCCTTTTCGTGCTTGTTATGGAATACATAGAAGGAGATACGGTCGAAGCCTATATAGCCTCGGGCAAGAAATTCACTGAAAAGCAAATCGAAGAGTTGCTTGCGGAGCTTGCGGATATACTGGCTTATCTGGGCAGCCTGCGTCCTCCAATTGTGCATAGAGACATCAATCCTCGAAATCTAATAATTAGGCCGGATGGACACATAGTACTCGTCGACTTTTCCGGGGTTCAGGATGCCATTCGCACAGCCCTTTATCCTGGTGCCACTCTGGTAGGCACCGCCGGCTATATACCAATGGAGCAGGTATCGGGTCGAGCCACCCATCGTTCCGACCTCTATGGTGCCGCCGCAACAACTGTTTTCATGCTCACAGGGCGAAATCCTTCAGAATTGCCAATGCGGAATCTCAAAATAGATCTATCGGGACTTCTGTATATGTCGCCGAGACTCTCTTTTGTGTTGGATAACTGGCTCGACCCGGATCCAGACCGTCGAACTCTTTCTGCAATCAAGGCGGCAGCAGTTTTGAGAGAAAAGATTGTCCTCCCCTCGGAGACCAGGACAAGCATAGATGCAAAGACTGAAGCAACCTCGGCCGAAAACAACCAAAATGGAGCTGGACCTTCTTGGAGCGGAGCCTTTCCTCGGGATTCCTTTTTAGGAGAGATCCTGCACAATCTGGAAGAGAGGACCGAACAGAGAGTCTACCCTTCGGAATTACCTTCGAATAGCCAGCTTATAATTCAGGATCTTGCACCTGGGCTCTATATAAAAATGCCAAAAAGAAGCAATAGCAGCATGCGAGGGGGCACTATCTTTCCTATCGCATGGATGGGTTTTGTTTTTTTCTGGACCACGATGACCTTGCGCATGCATGCGCCATTCTTCTTTCCTCTCTTTAGTATTCCGTTTTGGATTGCTGGTTTTTCAATGATCAAAGCCCTAATAGGACCCTCGATGACCGAGACTGAGCTCTTTTTGACATCGGATGGGTTCCTTCGAAAAAGCTCAGGGTTTCTATCGAATTCAGCGCAACAATGCCTACTCTCTGATATTAGAGAAGCTAAGGTGCGCAAAAGCTCTGTGCGAATCAATAGGCAATACGTCAAAGAACTCACAATCAAGATAAAAGGCGGCACTATCAATTTTGGCCTAGGGCTCTCTGACCCTGAGCTATACTACCTGGAAAAACGCTTCAACGAGGAGCTCGGCCTACTCAGGCAGCTGCCGGCGCAGGAAAGTTAAAGCAACATAAGCCTTGTTTTTCAATCTAAGCTAGATTACAAAATCGTTCTTGTTTTTCCGTTTTTTCGTACTATAATTATTATTGGTATTTCGGTTTTCGAATTACCAATTATGATTAAAGGAGGGAAAGATGAGAAAAATTCTGTTAGTGTTTGCAATAATGCTGGCTGTTTTCCTTGTAGGATGCCCAAATGCCCCATCAAATGATGTGCAGGAAGTTGAAGAATACCAAGCGAGCAACCTAAAGGCTAGTGGCGCAACAAATGTACCCGAAGATGAGTAGGGAATCATCGATGTCTTTGCTAGTGCAGAAAATATGGAAAACGATCCATTTGTAGCAGATCTTGATGAATTCTTTGGATCACTTAGCAACGGCTCAGAAGAAGGTGATGAAGAAGAAGATAATACAGATGAGGGAGTTAAAAGCATTGCAAAAAGAGCTCTTTCTGCTGCCAAGGATCTTGGTGAAAGTCTAGAAACCCAGATTGCTGTAATTCAAGAGCATCTAGAAGCATTCCCCACAGAAAAGCAACTGAATGAGACGATCAATGTTAATGGAGAGGAGATAGGTAACTACCTGATCTTTACCAAGGGAGAAGCTACTCTAAAAGCGGATGCTGAAACAACTGACGATGCTGCGATTGCTGGGGATTTGAGCAATCTGAAAGAGATTTCTGCAGACGCATCGTTAAATATAGAAGTCAATCCGACTGATGAACTATATTCTGCAAGCTCTTCTATAAAGGATTTAAAATTCAGGATGAAAGCTGCCGGCAACGTGAAAGCCGTCGCGAATGAAGATCCTG
>JAAYWE010000118.1 GCA_012516755.1 Treponema sp. | reverse complement strand
TTTTATCTCTTACACAGGACATCTTTTGGAGTGAAAGTATTTGCCACAGGCGATAACCGGCTTGCAGCCGATCTTTCAGGAATAAAGACAACTCGCGTCAAGAAGACATGCTTTATTATTACATCCGCTGCAGCAGGTTTATCTTCGCTTATATCCCTGGCTTTTCTAAAAACAGTTACGCCGACTCAAGGCTCTGGTCTTGAACTGGAAGCGATAGCCGCGGGAGTTATTGGAGGAACTTCGATGTCGGGAGGGGTTGGAAGTATCCTGGGGACCTTCATTGGCACATTTATAATGGCTGAGGTCAGAACAGGGCTGGTTTTGATGGGTACCGACGCCTATGTACAGGATGCCTTTGTAGGATTAGTTATCGCCTTGGCCGTTATTATCAATGTGAGATTTAGCATTTCCAAAGGTCGCTCCTGAGCCGCAAAATGCTAAACACTTGAAAAAGAACCCGATTGAGGATTAATATCGGCAGTTGATAATCATGAATTTTAGCATTCGCGCTATAGCTCCGATAGAAGCGGAGACTTATTATTCCCTTGTCAACGAAGTAAAAGATGAAGGGAAATACCTATTCTCGACCATTCGCATTCCGCTCGATAATATGAAGAAGTACCTTGCCCAACACAATGGGTCTTCCAATCCGGTGCTAGGGGCTTTTGATGATAAGGGAACACTTCTGGGCTGGGTTGACATAAACATAAGCAATATCGAGGAGCTTATGCACATTGGTACCATTGCTATGGGTGTTCGAAGGATCCATAGAGGGCAAGGCATTGGCGGTGCTCTTCTCGATGCATGCATTTCTCAAGCAAGAATGCTTGGTCTCGAAAAATTAGAACTTGAGGTTTTTGCCTCAAATTCAGTTGCCCGCGCTCTTTATAAGAAAAAAGGCTTTTTCGAAGAAGGTATTCGTCTCAAGAAGCGAAAGTTCGAAGGACATTACGATGATTTGGTCTGTATGGGTCTGTTTCTATAGAGATAAATCCTTCTGCATAAATACCTTTGTGAAAAATGAGTTCTGCGAGCCTTCTGCTATACTTGATGCAAAATGCCATTCGACCTTTTCCATAACTTGGAGAATGCCCTTTTGTCTGGCATAATGAGCGGCTTCTCTATGATCTTCGGCGAAATACAAATCGATTTAATGGTTAGGGCTCCTGGCATCTAATAAAGTACAGATAATTCTTTCCAGCCAGTCTTATCATTGTGAAATTCGTTCTGTGTCAGAAATATTGCCCTAAAATTGGGCCCCAAACCTTATTTCATCTCTCCTAGCAGTCTCTTTGCGTTTTCATTGCCCATCGAGGATGCTTTCTCCAGATCGGCCTTGGCCAAGTCTGGGCGCTTAGTGTCTTTGTAGAGCTCACCGCGGAAATACCAGGCATCGCTATTGGCCTTAGGAGAGGATCCAAATAAGGCAATATACTCATCGAATAGTTTTTCGGCTTTCTTGCGATCCTGGCCTGCAATTCCCGGCAAGACCTGCCAAAAGCGACCTAATGCCAGAATTGGGCCGCCATTATCGTAGGTCTTATCGAATTTATAGGCATTCTCAAAGCCCATTTGCGTCTTGCCTTTTAGCCCTTCGGTCAAGGCTGTAAGTACACTGACGCAATCCGAGTAGGTTCCCACGCAAAGGCCATAGTAGTACCATCCTTCGATGCCGCTCGGGTTCAGATTAAAGGCGATCTCCCCATATTTCATGCCTTCTTTAGCTGCTGCGCGAGCGGTTTCTTTCCAGCTGGTAGTTTTGTGTACAACGAGATAATCACCATAAGATCGCGCGGCGCGGGCAGCTTGCCAATTCAAGGTGTAATCCTTGGGGGCGGAAGCGGCTAGTTTGACGGCGTTTTCGTAAGCAGCCTTAAGTTCGGCTTCGGTTTGTGCAAAAGCGGGGACAATGGCGAAGACAGTTAGGATTGCGAATAATAGCAAAAAGCGTTTCATCAAAGATGCCTCCTTGTGAAAAAGCTATCCTGCTGTGAGTTAGCGGTCAAGAGTCCTTAACTGCAAAAAATTGAAAAAACTTGCCGATAAACGTTGACATATAAATTTAATGGTGCGATAATCCCGAAACAAAAGTTACCAAGATTAGATCTGGAGAAAATGAAACGCATGGTTTTTGATAAGATCAGGAAAATGCTTCCTGAAATGGCCAATAGCTATCAGAAGATCGGCTCTTATATGCTGGATCACGAACAGAGTGTTGCTTTTTCGTCAATCCACTCGATAAGCAAGTCCATTGGCGTAAGCAGCGCGACTCTTGTCCGATTCGCAAAAAGCTTGGGGTTTCAAGGATATCAGGAATTCAAGCATGAAATTCAAGATGAAATAAGGCACAGATTGAATCCTTATGACAAGATTGCTCTGAGCGAACTGGATATCTTGCCAGGGGAAAAACGTCTGCAAAAGTTATTCCAGAATGAATACAATAACACCCGCAGCACTTTTGCCAATATAAAGATCGCTGATCTGGAGATAATGGGAGAAGGCATAAAGAAGGCTCGCAGGGTATACCTGAGTGCATTTGGAGCAACCGCCTATGTGGCACATATTTTCAAATATACTTTGATGAGTTCTTTAGAAAAAGAAGTATATGTAGTTTCGGGCTCGGTCTCGGATTACGCTCCGGTGCTCAAATCTTTTTCGAGCGAAGATGTTATGTTTCTAATGACATTTCCTCCATACTCGTCGGAAGTAAGGCATGTGGCAAAAGTAGTAAAAGAAAAGGGCGGTTCGCTGTTTCTTTTTACTGATTCAGCTTCATGTCCTGTATATTCGGAAGCAGATGAGGTCATACGTTGTATCACTAATTCGCTATTGTTGACCAATTCTTTTGCCGGGCTTATATCGATTTTACATGTACTGGTGCAAATGGTGTACCTAGATGAAAAGGAAAGCGCGGCTATGAGTAGGCAGAACACCATATTGATGCAAGAAAGCGGGTACCTGGTTATCAG
>JAAYWE010000117.1 GCA_012516755.1 Treponema sp. | reverse complement strand
TGCTTTTTATGATCAATTATCTAGCGATTGAGATTAGGGAAAACTTGATCCAATATTACAGCGATAATCAATATTGAACCCACAAGGATATACGTCATGAACGTCTGCATGCCTATAATCCTCAAACCAGTCTGTACCACTGCAATGACAAGAGCACCAAGTATTGTTCTTCCCATCGTCCCCGAACCTCCAGCCATGCTTGCTCCTCCAATAACTACTGCTGCAATACTGTCTAAAAGAAGGTCCGCTCCTGCATCAGGTTTTCCTGTAATATATTTCATCACATAGCTAATTCCCGCAAGAGACGCAAAAAAAGAAGAGATCATATATGCTTTAAGAAGATCTTTTTTTACATTGATTCCAGAGCGGATTGCTGCGTCGATATTCCCTCCGATCGCATAGAGATGTCGACCAAACTTCGTTTTGCTCAGCAAGAATGAAAATATCAGAATAAAGATAAAGGCAAAAACCACCATATTTGGCAAGATTGAAACGACAACCTGTCCTCTGGCTACCTGTGGGCGAGTAAAAAAGTGAATCTTCCTATCAGGGCTAATATAGAGAAATGATCCATTCCCGATTATGCCTGCCAACGAGGGTAGATTTTTTGTTGGCACACCTTGCGTCATAAGTTCGGAAATACCATGAGTTATTCCAAGCATCGAAAAAGTCGCAATAAATGCGGGCACACGAAGGTAGGCAACAAGCCAACCATTGACTAATCCGGGCAATAGACCAATTACCAACATGATAAGAGATCCAGAAAGGATACTCATAAATGGCGGAAGACCAAAACCTTGAAATATCACGATGAGTTTTGAAGACATAATGGTAGAAAAGCCCATTACAAACCCTACTGAGAGATCAATTCCCCCAGTAATAATGACAAAAAGCTCTGCTGCACCCAGCAAAAAAACTTCTGTGCCATTAAAAAGGATGAGTTGAAGCGTATCAATGCTGAAAAAGGCGGGAGCTATAAGAGAAAATACAATAACCAATATGACCAAAAACAGAGTAATCCAGTTTTTGCCAATTGTCTCAGCTGATAGGTTCTTATGATTTACTGCTATTTGTGTCATTGGCTACCCCTTAGAAAAAATCTGGGAATGCGCGGTCTATAATCACCGCAATAATCAAGAGAATCCCTACACCGATATAGCGATAGAACGCAGAAATACCCGCAATCTGTAAGCCGTTTTCTAGTACAGCAAGAACGAGCACACCAATAACAGTTCCAAATAATCGCCCTTTTCCACCAGTAAGACTCGCACCTCCTATCACAACAGCAGCAACAGCCATAAGCTCATAGTTTGCTCCTGAAGGCGTATAATTTCCTATTCCAGTCTGGAATAAATTGAATAGACCTGCGAGGCCAGAAATAAAAGAAGAGATTGTATATATCATGATTAGATGTTTGTTTACATTGATGCCAGACCGCAATGCAGCATCTTTGTTACCTCCGATGGCATATGTATGTCTCCCAAACTTTGTGCGGCTCAAAAGAAAATTGATCACAATAAAAACAAGAAGACTTAGGAAAAAAGAATTTGGTATGAGACGGATGAGCATCCTAATTTCTGATATGCGAATCGAAGGAGGTTTGGAAAAAAAACGAATATTATGAGAAGGATCGATATAGAGAAAATAGCTATTACCGATATCATTAATGATTGAAGGTGCACCCATGACAGGCATAAATCCGTCGGAAAAGAATAAAGTCACGCCATTGCATATTCCCCACATGCCCATTGTTGCAATAAAAGGTGGAACATTAAAGCGGGTGACCAAAATACCATTGCCTAATCCTGGCAAAATCGCAACACAAAGAGCCACAGCGCTTCCAATCACCACAACCCACGCAAGAGAAAGATTGCTGCTTGACAGCACTTGCATAACCTTGGCACCAAGCACTGATGAAAGGCCATAGACATAGCCGATGGAAAGATCGATGCCTCCCGTAATGACCACCAAGGTCTCCGCAGCTGCGAGCAAAAAGGTACCTGTTGAAAGATGAATAATATTTTGAAAATTCGTAATATCAAAGAATCCTGAACCAGTGAGACTAAAGATGATGACCATAATGATAAGAAAGAACATTGCCCAGTTACGTGCAGAAAACTGACCAAATGGAGTTTCAAAAAAGGTCAAACCAGTTCTTCCAGATGTAGTATGTTCTTTTTGCATCATGTCATCCCTTGGATTCGGTACTTAAAGATCCTATCCAGCTCTCTTGAGCCTCTTTATAAATAAAAGGATCTCATATCTCCTCATTTTTAGAAAGGGGAGATATGAGATTCATCTTTTTAAATTATTGATAGATATACTGTTGCATCGCAGGATCATTCACATTGTCTTTAGTAAAGAATTCAAACCCTGGAATAATCTTTTTAGGAACCTGTGCTTTTTGAGTGAGATACTTATACATCCACTCTACACCGAGGGAACCCATTTCAGCAGGCTTCTGAGCAAGCACAAGATCGACCACGCCTTTTTTAAGGTTTTCAATATTGGCTGTTGTTGCATCCCACGAGGCGATTTTTACCGCACCAACAAGACCAGCGTTAACAACCGCCTGGTTTGCGCCTTGAGCACTGAATACATTTACACCAAATATCCCAACAATATCCTTATCTTTTTGCAAAGCCGCAAGGGTTTGCTCTTGGGCCTTCTGCTGCACATCAAGGCACCACTCAACACCGACGAGCTTCATATTTGGAAATTTAGCAATTCCTTCACGGAATCCCTTCACTCTTCCTGCAACGGAAGAAACATCGGGGTTGGTGGCTTGGCAGAAGACTTTACCCTTTTCCCCAACAAGCTTTGCAAGATTCTCCGCGATCATTTTTCCGCCCAACTCATTGTCCGACCCAATGTAGGAAAGGGGGAAATTATAGTCGGTGTTCGGTTTTGAATAATCTCCATCGCCAATGAAAGTATCTACGGTGATTATTTCGATACCCTTATCATAGATTGCCTTTAGAGGAGCCTTTAATGCATCGACAGAAGTCGGAGCTATAAGTAGACCTTCAAATCCACCTCGTTGGGCGTATGCCTGCAGTATTGGTACCTGATACTCTGGTCCCCACGCTTTTGGATATTCGGCGACAATGATATTCACGCCGAGCTCTTTCGCCTTAGCTCTCACGCCTTTTTCCATGGTCGTGTAGAATGGATCTTGAACTCCAGGCATGAATAGAAAGGTCAACTGCTTCTTTGTAGCTTGGCCGAATACTGGTACAACGGTAATGAGAATGAGAAGACAGGCCACAATAATACCATACCGTTTTTTCATATGAGCCTCCTTGATAATTGTATGGGTAGCATATCCTGGCAGAATATGTATCCAATACTTGGTTAACAACCATTTTTAAATAAGCAAAAATCATGCCTATTTTTTAGCTATTAAGTAAGCAAGGGAAAAATGCGAAAAATCGATCTAAATGGAAAGAAACCGAAACCTTTTCAGGCAGCATTAAAATAAATTGTGATATCTTTCTGCACACATTATTCTTTATGAATTCAAGTGGATAATTATTTACCCACCTATATGGATAGTTTACTATCTATATCATTAGGTACAACGGCGACTCAATTCCATGGTTAGTCCTATTATTAGGTCGTATTGGTGATAATTTATGCTAAACTAGATTCTAATTGGATGTTCTAAGGCGATCTCAACCATGAAGAACAGAAAATCTTCATCCCAATCCGGGCGGAGTTCAATCCTTCACGCTGCGTTCAAGGCAAGCATACCCGTGCTCTTGGGCTATATTACTTTGGGCATAGCTTTTGGGCTTACGCTCGTTGCGGCGGGGTTGCCATGGTGGCTTGCTCCCTGTATGGCGCTCGTGATCTATGCGGGCGCGGCTCAGTTCATGGCCGTAGGTCTCATTCAAAGTGGGACAGGGCTCCTCGAAATTGCACTTCTTACTCTAATTCTGAATGCCCGCCATATGGTTTATGGCCTTTCGCTCCTTGAACCGTTCAGCAAGGCTGGCCGATGGAAGCCTTACCTGATATTTGGCCTAACAGATGAGACTTATGGTCTACTTACCACAATCGAGCCTCCAGTTGATCTTGATAGGACGAGATTTTATGCAGCCATCACAGCTCTTAACCAAGTTTATTGGTTTGTGGGATGCAGTATAGGAAGCCTCATGGGATCGGCTCTTACTTTCGATATCACAGGCCTCGATTTTGCTCTTACGGCGCTATTCATTGTGCTGCTTGTCGATCAAGTAAGGGCAGTGAAAAAACCAGAGCCCTATTTTGCAGCCTTGCTCGGCTGTATATTGGCTCTCTTTATAAGTCCGAAGAATTTTCTTCTCGTTGCGCTGGTGATTTCGACAGGCGCGCTTGCACTTTTACGAGAAAGAATAGAAGGAGGGC
>JAAYWE010000116.1 GCA_012516755.1 Treponema sp. | reverse complement strand
CAAACAACGCTTTATTCGGCATATAATTCGTGGTTTTTGAAAGTATCTTGGAATGCCAGAATTGACAATGGTGCAGCTTTTTTCGCAGCCCTGCCCTTGGAATATGCATTTAGAGCGGATGGCAACAGCCTATTATCTGGGCTTGTAATTGGGATGAGATATGAATTTTAAAACTCTACATACATCCAGCAAATATACATATATGTTTATGTGCATAAAGATGAAAGATTTCGCAAAAGAGACTAGCAAATATGGCGGGCTAATGAAGGGAGCATTTTTTCTGCTCGTTCTATGGCCACTATTAGCAAGCTGTGAGATTTTAGCTCCAACTAATGCCACATTCGAAGGGGAAAAATATGCGGTTGTGGTGGGGATAAATGATTACATCGACAATACAAACAATCTGATTAGGGATTTAGATTTCTGTGCCGCCGATGCCGAGGCCATGAAAGACATGCTGACAGGCGCAGGCTGGCAGGTGGAACTTATCACGGCCGAAGCGAACGAATCAATAAAGAAAAATGCAACCAAAGAAAAAATCAAGACGGCATTTCAAAAGGACAAAGATGGCTTGACAGCGTTTCTCTTCTATTTTTCCGGCCACGGTGATGTACATGAAGATCAGGCTTACATTGTGCCAAGCGATGCCTATCGATCTGGCAATTCCGTAGAGAAATCAAGCATGATCTCAGCTACTGAATTGTCTATGTGGCTAAAGGATTTGAATGCCAACAAAATCATGATCTTCGACTCATGCTACTCGGGCGGATTTGTGGATCCGGGAGATTGTATAGATGCTGCTCCGGGAAACATTGAATCTGATCAGATTTCCACAAATATCGAAATGTTTTTCCGCTTTGGCGAGATACTCGCTCAGAACTCTGCTTCCGCAGCCAGAAGCCCATCTACGGCTCCTCTTGTGATATCCGCTTCAGGATCGAATGAAGCCTCCATGGAAGACGCCAAAGAAAAACCAACTCATGGAGGTGGCCATGGATTCTTTACTTATTATTTTCTTCAATCTGGCGAAGCATCAAAAGATGGCTCAATGAAAGGAGATCTTGATGGCGATGGAATACTCTCCTGTCTAGAAGCATATAATTATGCAAAAAAAGCGCTCGAAAAAGACTGGACAGCTTCCCAGCTACCTCATATTACAGGTGGTCTTAGGGATTTCGCTCTGATCGATTTGCGCTAGGACCTATAACAGATAAGGCATGATAATAATTCGAATAGCCTTCAATCGATAAAATCCGTATCTTCCTTTGAGAATTCGGGGAAAAAATAGACAAGTACACCGGAACTCCGCACGCGCACCTGTGCAATGCTCTTCTTTGCAAGATTATCGAGTTGGCGCTGTGCCTCTTCTATAGGGATGTTGGCCTCAATCGCCACTTCGCCTGCCGTGACCATGCCATTGTTAGCCTTAGCGAGGCGAAGAATAACCCGCTCTGGAGTTTCGGACTGTCGAATATGTGGAATGAACTCACCCCATTGGCCATAGTTTTCATGTCCAATAGCCTCTCTCGCAGAATAGGCAAGATTCGCTTCTCGAACTTGTCGAGGCAGAGTAATAAGATCATATAGGCCTCCTAATCCTCCTAGACCACCTGTAAACATCCACAAAAGCCCAGTTCCGGTCTTCCCTAAATAGAAACGATGGAAGCCCAGGGCTCCAAAGCCAGAAATAAGCCAGAGGAAATAGGCTGTTGTAAGATTGTATCTCACGCTCCGCTCCCAAAAAGATCTTAATTAAACTCTATGGTATTTGACCATTATAGCTATGTCGTGCTAAAAAGGAGTATATGAATTTTATCGCATGACGAAAAGCCATGCACCACTCTTTCTATGGAGCTTTTCATGACTCTTCTTCCAACAATAAAGCAACTTCTTTCCATGGAAGCTGTAGGTCAGCCTGTGATCATCAGGGGATGGGTCCGCACTAAACGCGAGACAAAACAAGCTATTTTTATCGAAGTCAACGATGGTTCTTGCCTGTCTAATATCCAATGCGTCCTGGATTCCTCTCTCGAAAAAAACCAATCGATAGCTGAGACTATCTTGAGATTATCTACGGGAGCAAGCGTGGAGATACATGGAGAGCTCGTTCCCTCTCCTGCTAAGGGTCAAAAGGTAGAAGTCAAATGCCAACAGATCAAGCTAATTGGTGAAGCACCATCGGAGCGCTATCCGCTTCAGAAAAAAGCACATAGCCTCGAATTTCTGCGTGAAATTGCGCACCTCAGGGTGCGGACAAATACTTTTGCTGCAGTTGCCCGCGTTCGAAATCGGATGGCATTTGCCATACACCAGTTTTTTCAAGAGCGTGGCTTCTATTACATCCACACACCAATCATTACCACAAGTGATGCCGAGGGAGCTGGCGCAATGTTTCAAGTTACTAGCCTCGATATCGAAGAACTCTCGAAATCAGGTACTCTCATAGACTACGATAAGGATTTTTTTGGTAGAAAGGCTTTTCTGACTGTATCAGGGCAACTAAACGTCGAAACCTATTGCCAAGCTCTTTCGCGCGTTTACACTTTCGGCCCTACCTTTCGCGCTGAAAACTCTAATACCACGCGCCATCTTGCCGAATTCTGGATGATCGAACCCGAGATGGCATTTGCTCATCTAGATGACAACATCGCTCTGGCAACCGAGTTCATTCAATATCTTGTTGCCACAGCTATCCGAGATTGTGCCGAAGATGTAGCCTTCTTTGACCAGCGCATACAACCAGGCTTAAGAGAGTCCTTAGAGAGAATTGTACAGTCAAGCTTTGCTCGAATGAGTTATACCGAGGCAATTCGAGAACTCGAAGCCTCGAATGCAAATTTCGAATTTAAGCCCTATTGGGGCTGTGATCTTCAGAGTGAGCATGAAAAATTCTTAACTGAGAAGGTTGCTGGCGGACCGCTGGTTGTAACAGACTACCCAAAAGAAATCAAAGCCTTTTATATGAAGCAGAATGAGGATGGCAAGACTGTGGCAGCAATGGATGTGCTTGTACCTCGTTTTGGCGAGATCATCGGGGGTTCCGAGCGCGAATGGAGACTCGATCTTCTGGAAAAGCGAATGGAAGAGTTAGGCCTTGATAAGGAACCCTACCAATGGTATTTAGATCTGCGACGCTATGGCTCTACCCCTCATTCTGGCTTTGGTCTTGGATTCGAGCGGCTACTCCTCTATATAACAGGAATGACAAACATTCGAGATGTAATACCTTTCCCAAGAGCACCGCGCCAAGCTGATTTCTGATCAACAGGAAAACATCGATGAAGCTTCTTACAGCAATCAAAAGACACCAAACATGCATAAATAAGGCCAGCCTTTTAATTATAGCTATTATCTCATGCTTTTTCATTTTCGATTTTCCGGCTGCAGCCAATTCAATCGAGTCGTTCAGTAGATTGGGTGTCGAGATTCCCAACCCGCCTTCGCTCAATGCGAGATCAGCGATACTTATAGATGCCGCAACTGGGACTGTGCTATTCGAGAAAGAGGCAGATATAAGACTTCCGCCCGCAAGCTTAACCAAGCTCGTCACTCTTCATATCGTTATGGAAGAGATAAAATCAGGAAGACTTTCACCGGACGAAATTGTTGAGATCGATCCGCAAGATTGTTCACCTTCCATACCTTATGGTTCTTCGCTCATGTATCTGCAGCCAGGAATGAAGGTGAGTGTGAAAGATCTCATGCTGGGGGCCGCTGTAGTATCAGGAAATGACGCGGCCTATTCACTGGCTCGCCGTATTGCAGGATCGAACGAAGAATTTGCCGAGATGATGAACAAAGAGGTCAAGGCAATGGGCTTCCAGAGCCTTTGCTTTGTGGAGCCCAGCGGACTTTCGGAGTTCAATCTTGTAACCGCGAGAGACTTTGCTTTTTTCTGCAAAAAATACATTGAACTACATCCTAAGGCACTAAAAGAACTTCATTCGGTACATTCAATTCAATTCCCTAGACCTGAACACGCAACATCACAATATCGTCCCAATGGTATTGTCCTTCAATATAACCGCAATCCTCTCATTTTCAGCTACGAAGGAGCCGATGGCCTCAAAACAGGCTATATAATCGAAGTAGGATATAATATGGCTGCTACGGCGATGAGAAATGGTAATCGCTATATTGCCGTGCTCTTGGGAGGATCTTCTACCCCTTACGCCGATGGCGCTGCCTTGCGCACAAAGGACACAAAGGCTCTCTTCGATTGGGCATTTGCAAATTTCGCTACTGCAAGACCCGGCTACATAATGCCAAAGCCACTTCGTGTCTGGTTTGGCAAATCAATTTGGATAGACCCAGAGCCTGAAGGTGAAGCAGCGGCTACGGTCCCCGTTGTTTATAAAGACCGAGTAACCGCTCGAATCGAGACTGTTAAAGGCATCAAAGCCCCTGTATATAAAGGACAAAAGTTGGGTGAGATCGTCTATGAAATAGATGGTACGAAGATAAATTCGGTCAATCTGGTTTCAGGTCAGGATATTCCGCGTGGTAATTTATTCAGGACGCTCTTGGATAGTATACAGTATTTCTTTGCTTACATATTCGGAAAGCTCTGAACTCATCGAAAAAATGACCTGTTCTAAGAACAGGTCGGCTCTAAACCGGACGCCAGATAAAGAAATAAGATTTCAATACCCGAGTTCTTTCTCTGCTTTATCGATTGCGGCAACAAACTTGTTCATCCAGATACTGCCTTCCTCCTTGTACTGCGTAAGTAAGAATTTATTCGCCGCAGGAACTACTATATCTTTGAATTGTTTCATTACTGCTCCGGATGGGACATAGACCTGCATTTTCCCAGAAAGCATGGGAAGACCTCTTTCTGTTGAGTCTATTATTCTTGAGAGTCCCCTTCCTGCCACAATTGCTGTTCTTGCGGCATCATCCACGACTATCCTGAGCTCTTTCGATAGGCTGTTGTAGAACTCCATATTGATAACCCATACATAGGGAGAATATATCAGATTGCATAGTGTCGCATATCTCTGTACTTCGTATAGTCTATCCATGACTATTATAGATACCGGATTCATCTGACCGTCCACGACCCCTGCTAAAAGACTTGCATATAGTTCCGACCAGGCAATGGTAACCGGAGTTGCGCCTAGCGCTCTTATAATCTCCTGATGAAGTGGAATAGCCATAGTCCTTACTTTGAGGCCTTTTAAGTCTCCAGGTGATCTAATTGGCCTCTTTGAATTCGTGATAGCGAAAAATCCTCCCGATTCCGCAAAACCAAGGACATGAAAACCAGCTTTCTCTTCTATGTCAGCAGCAAGCTCTTTCCCAAACTGTCCATCATATACATGATAAGCCACATTGTAACTCGAAAATGCAAAAGGGATGTTAGTGACATCGATAAGAGGATAGAACTGAGCAATGGCGCCTGAGGTAGAGATAGAGGATTGTACCTGCCCGGATTTGACCTGAATAAGTGTTTCAATTTCTTTCCCTGTCACGCCATCAGGGTAAATGTCCACTTTGATCTGACCATCGGACTTGCTCTCCACTTCGCTTTTGAATACCGCTGACATAGCAGCGGATACAACCTCAAAAGGTGCCTGAGTATTCAGGTGTGCTAGTTTTAGAGTGATTTCTCCAAACGCGGAAAATGGAAATGATAGAATTGATATGATAAACAAGGCAGCTACCACATTTTTCATGGATGCCTCCTTAAGCCGATGACATATCAGGATTCGCAATTTCTGCTAGAGTAACGGATTCGAGATATAGATCAACTGCATCTTTGAGTCCTAGCCAAAAATGCCGAGGCAGACAGCCTTGACCTAATAAGCAGATCGCCGCATTGTCGACACACTCGACAATCCTTATCTCGCCTTCCGTTGCCCGTACCACTTCGCTCATCCGAACAAGCGCCGGATCTTTTGCAAGCCTGTATCCTCCATTTCTACCCCGTTCAGCAATCAAGAGCCCTGCATTCTTCAGTTTTCCAAAAATTGCTTCTAGGTATTTAGACGGAATACACTCTGCTTCCGCGATACTCGCTACACTTGCGGATTTTACATGCACCAGATGTACAAGCGCGCGAATAGCATATTGTGTCTTTGTTGGAACCTGGAACATTAAAATTCCTACTAAATAAGTCTGAATATTTAATATCGCATTAATGGAGACTTTGTCAATCAGCTCAGAAGCTCAGCGTGATCGAAGCTGCGGTTGATCGAAAGCTCTTCAAACAAAAAGCCATAATCAGTGAAACCCTCAGGCCTTTCATGGCAACCATTTGCGGCAATAGATCGTGCAATTATACTGCCCAGACCAGGCCCCATCATAAAGCCTTGTCCACACATGCCGACAAGCTGAAGGAAATTCACGGCTAAATCGGGGTAACCTATAATCGGAAGACCATCAGGAGTCATGGGATACATGCCGCGCCATGTTCTTCGTACTCGTAGATTGCGAAGCCTAGGATACAGCTCAAGCATTCGGCGAACAACAAGTGGAAGAAAAGTAGAAGTAGAATCCTTGTCTCGACCCCATATCTGTGGACGAGGAGTAATACAAAACACTATCTGCCCAGTAGCAGCCTGATAGAAATAATAATTGCCGGACTCGGCGTCGGAGCGGACATCTACAATCATTGGTTCCATAAAACGCTCGACCGGTTCTGTCACACCTGCCTCGTGGCAATCCGGGAAAACAGGCAGATCGAAACCTGCGATTTTTGCAATATCAGCAGCCTTTGCGCCTGCCGCATTGACAAACAGGTCTGCCGAAAAAATCTCGCTGCCAGCTTCGAGCGAAGAGATTCTCTCGCCTTCTCTATGAATTGCTTTTACCTTTGTATTGAAGAAAAAAGATACACCAGCCGCCAGCGCAAGGTAATGAAAAGCACTTGCAGCCATAAGAGGTGAGGCATAACCGTCTTGAGGGCTATAGGTTCCTCCTCTCAGATCATCGGTCCTAAGCCCGGGCGCAAGTCGATATATTGTCTCTGAGCCCACCCAGTCAATATCCAAACCAGCGGCCTTCTGCTTTTCCAGAAGCGCGCAGAACTGCTGCTCCGTAGCCTCATCAAAAGCTAGATAAAGATAACCTCCCTGCCTCCATTCCACATCCAATCCATACTTCTCTTGCATTGAAGAGAAGAGCCTTATCGACTCAAGACAAATACGAATCTTTGCAGGATCCGAGTGAGTAGCTCTTATTCCGCCTATAGCAGCCCGATTCTGACCTCTACCCCAGGAAGCTTCCTCATCGAGCAACGCAACCTTGAGACCTTTTTCTGCAAGCTGCCAGGATAGCGGCAATCCAACGGATCCAGCTCCTATTATTACGACATCATAATTTTTCATGGGGCGCCTCTGGTACCTGCGTCTTTGCCACCTAGTTTATGCAAACCTTCATTCACAAGAGAACCCATAGGCACTTCCATAAAGAGTGGTCTCTGAGTAAAAGGCTCGATCTCCGCTGGATTCACTCCTGCAATGCTAAATGCCTTGGCGATTAACTGCGAGCAAGTTTTCCCTCCACATGCGCCCATTCCTACTCTGAGAGATTTAAGCTGATTTGCATCTTTGACATCATGCCTCTTGATGAAATCGACTATTTCCCGCAAGGTAATTCGTTCGCAGCGACATACAACAGTGTCCAGATCTTCTTGTAAACTCTTATCGACAGGCATTATGCTAGATGAATTCTCCAATTCTATTGTCTTTTCTTGCAGTCGAGCGGCCTTTTGTGTCTTGAGGCGTCGAACACCTGCAATCCTTGCCGCATGCGCTACATCTACCTCGAAGGTCAAAAGCCAGGTGTTTCTTTTCTGCACTTTTCGCTTAGATATTATGCGCGCCCTTTCTAATATCTCACCCTTCTGATCCACGAGTTCCATGTCTTCCTCGAGTCCAGAATCGACATTAAACTCCCATGGAAGAACTACCAGTGCCTTGTCGTCCGTAACTCTTCGAACCAGAGTAATGGCAAGACCAGGGCAGATCGACACACAGGCTCCACATCCTGTACAGTGATCTCCCGCAAAGTAAGGAAGATCCATAATGTTGCCTTGCATCGACCTGAGCTCTATGGCTCCCAATGGGCAAACCGTTGCACATGGATTGCATGGAATCTCCTCTGAACAAAAGAATACTGGCCGCCATTCTTTACCAGGAACTATTGGAGATCTTTCATAACTGTCTCCAGGCCGTGAAGCGAGCACTTTTCTGGTTATTTCCCACCCTGGATCTATTGCCCCTTTTTTTGTTAGTCCAAGCATGAGCGCAAGATTTGCTGCTGCAGTTTTGCCACCATAGATCGCACTCGAAGCTTCTGCAATCTCTGAAGCATCTCCCGCAGCCACAGCCATAATGCCATAGCGTCTTGCTTGTTCCAGAAATTCATTGCAGGGCGCAAGGCCCACCGCAATGAGAACAGCATCTACTTCATAGCCTCTTGCTGTTCCCGGGATAGGCTGAAATCTCTCATCGACTGCGGATACATAAGCTCTCTGGACCTTTTGACAGCCCTCTGCTCTTGTTATCGTGGTATTCAGATGAATTGGCACTCCCAAACGTCTTATCTTGTCTGCATGCACCTGATACCCATTGACCCTACCAGCTGCTTCAAAAATACCAGTGACTTCGATGTCCGCTTGGAGGGCATGATAGGCAGCGATTAAGCCAACATTACCTGAACCTACAATGAGGATCTTGCTATATGCTTTGACAAGATCACGATTTACAAGCGTCTGGAAAGCTCCTGCCGCTATTACTCCAGGAAGATCCCAGCCGGGAAAAACCAGTGCTTTCTCTCTTGCTCCGGCAGCAACGACGAGAGCACTGAATTCGACAAGCAGATAGGATTCGTAATTGAGATAAATCCCAGCTTTTCGATCTTTGTAGATACCCACCACTGGCGCATTCGTCAGTATGACTACCGAAGGGTATTTCAGTGCTTCCTCTTTCAGGATCTCAGCAATATCGATGCCGCGTGTTCCTGCATAGCAATCGGCTTCTGATCCAAAGAATTTATGAGTCTGCAAAACTAGTTTGCCTCCGGCTTGCTGCTTGTCATCGGCCACTAGAACCTGAAAGCCCATATTACCTAGCTCAGCAGCTGCAGCAAGCCCAGCAGGTCCAGCGCCTATGATAAGAATATCAGTGCGAATAGATCTGCGTTCCGCTTGAACAAGCGGCCTATCCTGAGAAGGCAACCTCGGCAGTCCATGAATTGTGCGTACATCCATTCCTTGGGCCAAAGGAGTTACGCATGACTTCTTTGGAATGCCGTCGATCAACATCGTGCATTGTGAGCATTGACCATTTGCGCAGAATAGTCCCTGAGGAAAGTCATCCCGAAAGTGATAGGAAAATACATGCCTATCCGCTGATATTAAAGCAGAAGATACTGGTTCTCCCTCATAACCAGTTATTTCCTCTCCATCGAAAGAGAATTTCACCAGAGTCAGATTCTTTTTTGCAGTGAGTATTGGATGGTGTTCTATTCGGTTCATATTTCATTCAAGCCTATGATTGAATTCCAAAGCTGTCAATAAACATACTGCTACTAGAAAGCAGACTATCGATGATATTCTGCTTATGCTATATTAAAAAAAGTCAAATGACAGCAACACCATAAATTAAATCAAAACGAAAGAGGAATTATTGCCCAAATGGATGAATTTCGCGGCAAATATATCACCATAATGGGACTTGGCCTTCATGGTGGCGGAATCGCGAGCGCCCGATTCTTTGCAAAAGCTGGAGCTGAAGTCACTGTCACAGATCTTCGCGATGAAAAAACTCTTTCCCCAGCTATACATGAACTTCAGGGCCTTCCGATCCGATATGTTCTAGGTCGTCATGAAATAGAAGATTTTGCCCATGCAGACTTGGTAATAAAAAACCCAGCTGTTCGCCGTGATTCGCCCTATCTCGCATATGCAAAGAGAATAGAAACCGATATTTCTATATTTCTGCGCTATTCTAAATCGCCTCTCGTCGCGGTCACGGGATCAAAAGGAAAATCGACCATAGCATCCGCCATTTGGCATGTTCTCTTCCAGAACAATAAAAAGGCCCTACTGGGAGGAAACATCACTGTCTCGCCTCTCGATTTCCTAGACAAGACAGACGCACAAGTCCCTGTAGTTCTTGAGCTTTCAAGCTGGCAACTTGGAGACTTGCGAGGCACAGGTTTATTAAAACCATCTGTAGCCGTGCTGAGCGATATTCTGCCCGATCATCTTAACTATTATGATTCCATGGACGCTTATGTCTCCGACAAACGTGTAATCTATGAATCACAGGATGAGAATTGCTGGACAGTATGTAATGCAGATCAAAAATGGGGACATGCTTTTGCAGAAGAAACTCTGGCGCAAGTCCTCTGGTACAGTGAAAGACCTCTCGAGGATTCAGTAGGAAAAAACGCTTTGGGTGGTTGGCTCACGAAAAGCAAGACCAAATCAAATTATTCCGATGATTCTGGTCCTTCTTACTGGTCTTTAGATCTTCTCGAAGGCTATGGCAGATTCAGCCTCGATGGGCAAGAAGAGCTGCTGGTGCCAAGCCAGGTTTTAGTACCTGGTCGCCATCAAAAAAAGAATATTCTGGCAGCTGCTGTTGCAGCACGGGCCTTTGGTCTTTCTCCGGAAGGTATCATGTCCGCACTCGCAAGCTTTCCTGGAGTGCCACATAGGCTTGAATTCGTAGGCTCCATTCGAGGCATAAAATGGTATAACGACAGCACGGCAACTATTCCTGATGCGACAATTGCAGCCATTGATAGCTTTTCGAGCCCCATTGTTCTAATAGCCGGCGGAAGCGATAAAATGAGCGATTTTTCGGCTTTTGCCCAAAAAGCAAAGAACCTAAAAGCAGTAATTCTTCTAGCGGGGAGTGGAACAGATCGTCTTATTCCAATCCTCGATGTGAATAAGGTTGCATACAAGGGACCCTTTTTTTCGATGCATGAAGCAGTTCAAGCTGCAGACAAGCAGGCGGATCCTGGCGATATTGTAATTCTTTCCCCGGGCTGTGCGAGCTTTGGTATGTTTCTGCATGAGTTCGCAAGAGGCGATGCTTTCAAAAGAGAAGCCCTAATGCTTTTTCGCCAATATGCAGAACAGGGCTCTACGGCACAAAAGCGATAGCGGCATATCCAACAAATGATCGATCAGGATGGATGTCGATACTGAGCTTATGCCCAATTAGCAGGCTATGCCTGGCTCCTGCATTGAGAGCGAAAGAGATGGCTGCAGCAACAGCTCCTGAGGAGCAAGCAGAAAAATTATTCCTGGCATGTTTCAATACCTTGTCCGCATCCATTGCAAGCGCTGCGCTTATGAAACCCTTATCGTTTTCATTTCGAACCCATTGAACAGCTGGCTCTCCTAGACCTCTCGGCATAAAACCATAATTAGGGCCATAGTGGGTTAGGTCGGTGGAAGCAATGGCAACGAGTTGCTTTTTGCAGGAAGATGCTGCCCTGAAGAGCGCAGATCCGAGTTCTCTGGCCTTGTAATCCGGCGGAACGCGAAGCCATAGAATTCGAGCATTTGGGAATCGAAACCCGGCAAGTGGCAACAATATTTCGACGGAGTTATCTATGTCTCGATCTGGAGCCATTTCTTGGATCCCAACGTTCTTCAATTCTACCTTTAGGGAATTAAGAACTTCAATATCGTTCTCCGCATCTCTAACAGTACAGTCAAAACCATCTTCATCTCCATATAGGATGGGCTCTCCGTTACCTAAATGACCTCCGAGAATTGCCACTGTATCGCAATCTCTCAAGGCCCAGACTGCCCTGGCAGCCAAATCCGCAGAAAAATACCATCCAGCATGTGGCGCAACGACGGCATAGGCCGATAGATTATTCTGAGATTTGGTCCAGTCAGCAACAAGAGAACTGATTTCCGCTGAATCTTCAGGATACCAACCCGAAGGCAAGTATCTTTTTCTAATCCTGCGATTTGTAGTCATGGCTTCTATCCTCCTAGCGGCAATCCCATGCATTTTATGCATTTGAATCAATAAACAATACTCTCCGACTGGGCAGGTTTTTGCCGATAATGATATTATATACTGCAGGGATGGAAAAATGAAACGAACATTGCGTATAATCTTGTTCATTGGGACTTTTGTGCTTTTAGCTCTCATTGTAGGATATGTCGCGTGGAAGATCGGTGAGATGCGCCTTCTGGGAGAACAGAGCGCATCAGCTGAATATTCCATCCTGCGAAATGCAGCATCTCTCATAACAAGTGAAGAAGATCTTGGCGATCAATTCGTAAGAGATAGGCTCAAATCACTATATAACGCAAGCACACACCTCCTGGCCGTTCAAGTTCTTGACCGAAACGGGCTTGTTCTTTGGAAAATGCCCGATGAGTCCCCCTACTTCGCTTCGCCAGCCACAAATCCTGGTAGCGTATTTCGTGCTCCAGGTATGTCGACAATAATCTACATGACACCACTTCCCGACGGCATGAAACTGATGGCACTCTATTCAATCTTATCTCAAAGAGATATTTCGAATATTCTCCTTGTTCCAGCTATCATACTTGCTGCATGGATTGTGCTTCTTGTGGTATTGCAATTTGCGTTAAAGGAGAGACCTATAGAGGCTTCAGAGATAATCGGCACAGAAAGAATGCCCGAAACTCCCGAAAAGCCTCAGTATCACGAGGAGCCATTAGAGAGTGTTTCCTATTCTGAAGAAGCTCTTCTTACTATTTCTGATGAAGCCTCTTCTATAGCAGAGGAAAGCATAGAAAACCATGCGTCTCTGGAAAATATTGAAAACATAGAAGAAAACATAGAAGAAGAAGCAGAGGAAGTCACTAATAAGAAAGTGGAAATTCCGGTATTTCCACAAGCTCCTCAACCTGAACCCGAAACGATTCCGATGTCTATCTCATCATCTGATGATTTCCTGCCTGGAGAATTTGTCGCTCCTGCGCAACAGATCGAAGAGGAAGCAGAAGAAGCACCGCAACCTGAGATTTTTCCATCCACACTTTCACTCGCTGAATTGGAACGCAGCCTTGATATAGAGCTTCGACGCGAGAAAGAGACGTCTCTGCTCCTTGTTCACTGTCTGCTTTCTGGTGAGCTGGATCCAAGTGCTTTAGCCTTGGGAGTTACAATTCGCGACTATTTTGCATCGGATTCGCTTGTCTTCGAGCTTGGGAAAGGCTGTTATGCGGTGGTTCTGCCTGGCATGGATGCGGGTTCTGCGCTCAAGGTTGCGGTGGATCTCGACGACGTGCTCACAACTACCGCAAGTCTCTATAAAGATCTATCGGAAGAACCACCATTTTATTTTGGATTAAGCGCCCGATACAATCGCACGATCTCCCCTGATCGCCTATATAGAGAGGCTTTTGCCGCGCTCAAAGAAGCACAGGAGAGAAGCGGTTCGAGAATCCT
>JAAYWE010000014.1 GCA_012516755.1 Treponema sp. | reverse complement strand
TTAGCGATATTCATCTGGGAGTACTAGACAAATACTCTGAAAACCTTAAAAACCGAGCGGTATTCATCGAGTTCCTGAAACGCCTCCAGAATACAGAGGATGTAGGCGAACTGGTTATAGCTGGTGATTTCCTCGATGAATGGTACCTTCCGCTAACCTATCCCGCATATAACGATTCGAGCAAATTCTATTGGCAAGTCGTAAAGAACAATCAGGCGGTTTTTGATGAACTCAAGGCCCTGATGGAGAAAGGCATAAAGCTGACCTATGTACCAGGTAATCATGACATGACATTGGAAAGCGATATATTGGACAAGGCTCTCCCCGGGATCAACCAAGCAAGAGATGTCAATGGATTAGGAAAATACGTGACCGGAGTCCGAGACGAGATCGTAATCGAGCATGGACATAGATATGATGTCTTTTCCGCGCCCGACAGCGTCTCAAACAAAGATATAACAGGTGACGCGCCATCTATCCTCCCGCCGGGCTATTTCTACGCCAGGATTGCCGCCAGCTGGGTTCTGCAAGGCAAACCAATGATCAAGAAAGATTATCCGGAGATTGACAAAGTGCCAGATCCAAAAACCGATCCAGACCAGTACGGCGCTTATCTATACTACAGGATCTGGAGCGGCGAGATGAACCGAATTACGCCCTTTGAGCGTTTCGAGGATCGCGTGATCGATATAAAAATCAATGGCTATAATGGAAAATACTCAATCAAGGATTTTTACCCTGTTGTCCAAGCCGACGGCACCATCAGCGCGCCAACTCTCTTCAAAAACTATCAGCGAGACTGGGACAAGATCCAGGAAAATAACTTCGTCTCGATTAAGACCTCCTTCGCGGAGAGTGTAGCTGGCGCGCTAGACAGCGAGTACTTCTTCAAGCAAGCGAAGAAACAGTACCTCGAGAACCCGAATTGGAAGGTCGACGTAGTGGTATTCGGGCACACTCACAACCCAATGCTTAGGAAGCTTCCTAATGCTGAAGGAAAATATTACGTAAACAGCGGCACCTGGATCGACGAGAATCCCGATCATCCCGCAGCGAGCACCTTTGTCGTTGTTAAGAGCAGAGAAGATACGGATATTGTGGAGCTGTACGAGTATTACCGCGATGGGACAATTCTGAAGTTAGACTGAACCTTCTTGCACATTCTTATAAAGGAATAAGAAGGGGCTTAACTATAGAATTGGGTTACGAGTGGTTTCTTCGAAGCAAAACCTTTCAAAGCCTTCTAGAGTAACAACAAAGTATTCCTATTTGCTAAAAGACAAGGCTATTTGGTTACCGAACCAGGTATAGGCTCAGAGAGCAAGTATATACGGCTATCAATATGATACGCAAGACAATCAGGTGTTATGATGTTAGACAACATGTCAAGAGATTGAATTTTTCTTCGAGCTCCACTCCAGCGCCCACTGCTTGCGGATAAATGCAGGACAGACAACTTGGAAAACGCTAGGTTACCGAGATCTAGGATTCTATTTGTTTACAACATTTTGAGGATTGCCTGCAATAAAAGCCACTAGGTTTTCCATAGCAATCTTCATCAGTCTTATTCTCGATTCTTTTGGCGCCCAGGCAATATGAGGAGTAATGATGCAGTTCCTTGCTTTTAGCAGTGGATTCGATACTTGAATTGGTTCTTTAGATACGACATCTACGGCTGCTCC
>JAAYWE010000115.1 GCA_012516755.1 Treponema sp. | reverse complement strand
TGGCCTCCTATCAGCGACAGCAGGCAATGCATAGCACAGAGCCTTCGCGATATTCCGCTTGACAGCTGCTTCTGAGGGTGCTGCAATTATGCAAGTACCCTTGGGGGAATTACCATGACCATGGACATCAAAGTGATATCGAAAAGTGACATTTTTGTCCAAATTAAACTGAAAGTGACATTGAAAAGTGATATTTTGACTTCTTTACGAAGATGCTATCTGATGATATTATATTAGTTATAGTGATATAGAAATACATATAGGGCAATTAAATATAATTGTCTTATATGCTTTGAATCACATTATCTGATGTCGTATGATATCTGCTTGATGGTGAATTCAATAGCTTGAGGTGCTAGTGCCGAGAGGCATGGAGGTTCAAGTCCTCTTCGCCGCAGAACGAATTATCGTTTGTCGATTATGCTTAAATCGTTGAATGAACCAACCTGGATGACGAATGCGGGCACGATAGCGGCTGTATCATCAATATTTCCGAGAACGCTTGCGCCTAGGAATATGCCGAAATGCGGCGCTATACTCACGCTCGCTCCGAGTGTTGCGCTCCACTTGAGTGGCCACATCGCATAGGTTGATGGGTCATCGTATTGTGCAACCGCGCCCGCACTTCCATTTGCAAAAATATATATATCGCCACCTGTCAATTCATTGATAACCCTTATGCGATGCCGGAATTCAAGGCTTCCAGCAAGCACTGTATTCCCCGAACAGTCATCTTGGGTATAAATCAGGCCGTAGAACATAAGCGGCTGGTTCAGTGTCGAATAATAGGAAATTTTCGCCGGCTGGGCTTTATCCACTAAACCAGCAAAATCTGTTCCACCAAAAAGGCTCAGATGCAGTGCATCGGTTTGCCCAACAGGAATGGCGGCCGAAGCATTGATCTCAATTTGTGAAAACGAGAATTGGCCGCCAAAATTGGGGCTGAACCAGCGCCCAAACGCGTTGAGAGAGAGCCCGTTGCGAGGGAATACGGTTCTGTCTCTTGTGTCGAGTCTCAGCGCGGCTCTGAGCGCGCCCGCGTTCTGCGCTGCCAGGTTTGTCCAGTCATCGCCAGTGAGCACGTTTTCGAACGAGTAGCCAGCCATGATATCCCCAACATTTCCCAGCGCAAGGCCGCCCCATGCGCCAGCACCGTATGTTCTAAATTTCGAAGCTATTGCCACAGGCAAGGATTCGGACACGAACATGTCATATTCAAAGCGAAAGCGAGCCCAGGGCAGGATGAAAAAAGATCCGAAAGGCTGAAAATACTCTAGGCTTGCCGAGGTTTTGTTCACAAAGGAGACCGAAGAAAACAGCGCAGAACCAGGCCCTGTGAGCTCCTTGGCCAGAAATGCCAAGGATGCCACCAAATTGCTCGAAATATCATTCGAAATGGCGCTCTCAAAGCCCAAGGAGGCAAAGAGTTCGTCTTGCGTAGGTTTTTGCGGCACAATGGATACAACGCCGCGCAGAGATTCAGACTGTTCGCCATCCTTCAGGCTTTCTAGGTCGAATTTGACGAGCGAGTAATCGCCAGCAATAAATGCAGCATGGAGGGCATTCTCAAGGGCCTCTCTTGAATAAGCCTTGCCAATGAGCGGAGCAAAGATGCCGGCAATTTTATCTCTATCCGATTCCGAGCCTCCTTCGACCCTCAGCGAGGAAAACATCGGAGGTGGGGCGAAAGCCTTCCGATTGGCCTGCTCAGAAGGAGATACCAGGGCTCTCTGCTCTCCGATTTTTGTAGCAAGTTCGCGCAATTGCGGCATTGCGATATCGCCGGCTTCTTCGCCACGGGCGATAATCTCTTTTGCGCGTGCAAAGCTCGCGGTTGTAAATTCCTCGAGATTCGGAGTGATAACGAGGTCTGCTGCTTCGAGATTTGGCCTCATGTTCTGCATGATGAAAAGGTTGCCTGTTTGGCTTGCTATCTCTACAGAGGTGTTCAGATCATCGATCGAATCAGGAGCCTTACCTCTCGAAACTACTGCAATGACTATATCGGCGCCCATCTCTTTTGCGATATTGACGGGCAAATTATCGACGATACCTCCGTCTACCAAAAGCTGGCCATTATGTTCATACGGCATGAAGACAACAGGAATCGACATTGAACTGCGCATCGCTTCCGCAAGAGAGCCTTGGTCGAACACCACCGTATCGCCGTTGAGAATGTTAGCGGCGATTGCACGATAGGGAACGGGAAATGCGTCGAAGTTCGGTCTTGTTGCCATGTGAATGGTACGCGCAGTGAAGAAAGCAAGGATATTTTGCCCCTCCAGAAGTCCTGCGCCTATGTTTGGTCCTTTTGAGTCGAATCCAATTCTGAGCGCATACATCGATTCGACTGCTCGTTGGAACATATTCTGTGGAAGGGCCTTAGAGTCCATAAAGAGCGAATTCCAGTCGATGTCGGATATAAGCTCTTGCATGTCCTGCGGCGAATAACCAGCCGCATAGAGACCGCCTACAATTGAGCCCATACTCGTGCCAAGAATCATATCGATTGGGATGCCTGCTTCTTCAATCTTTTCGAGAACACCTGCGTGGGCAATCCCGAACGCCGAGCCGCCGGAGAGCACCACGGCTATTTTGGGGCGCGGCGTCTGTACCTCAGAGCCGTCTGCGACCGCTGGCCATGTAACAGCAAAGCAAATTAAAAGGCTCACAAAGCCAAGGCGCGCCAGGCGCCAGAGAGGAAGGTGCATCCAATTCATTTTCATAAGGAGCATCATAGATACTAGTCTCTTGTTTGCGCAAGCCTAAATGCGCAAGAATGCCACTATGCCCCACTATCTTTATTCTTAAAAAACAAAGAGGCAGGTTCTGAGTCCTGCCTCTTTTGTGTAGAATGATTATTACCCCTCTCTATGCGCCGCAGACATGCGGCTGACTTTTAGTCTTGCTTTTCTCCATAAGTGAGCATAACGCCATCTAGAGGGCCTGGGTCAGGCTGACCATCGCTATCGAATTCAACAAAGAGCTTGCCGTCTCCTGTCAGGAAGAACTTTACTGTGATAGTCTTAGCATAATCTGATTCTGCTTTTAGGTTTCCTCCAGCATCTTTTATATCATAGTTATATGAGTATTGATAAATCATGCCTTCAGAGCTTGCAAATTGTCCATCATATTTGCAAGTATAACCATGATTATCAGTACCTTCTAACTCCATATTATCACTGTGGGTTGTTCCATCATCATATGGCGCGACTTTCAACGTACAAGTTGTAAAAAAACTAGGGCCCACCTC
>JAAYWE010000114.1 GCA_012516755.1 Treponema sp. | reverse complement strand
TCGCGGGTTGCCAGCATGGATATTCTGAAGGTAATGCCAGCTCGATCTTCCGGATTCATTAACAATTGATAGATAGGCAGATTTGTCATTTCTTTTCAAGGCTTCCACCATTCGTGCTGGACGATAGTTTTCATAAACGAAATGCCAGGCGCGCAATAAAGCTCTATCTCCGCATTTTATGCGTATGTCCGAAAGCCTATTGAGAAGGTCTTGCTTTTCTGTTCCTCGTAGAGCAGTTCTTCCCAGGATAGCTGCAACACATTTCATTTCCTTGGGAATGTCTGCATATTCTCTTGTAAGATCCTCGTGATTGGAACCTGTATTGACGATGGCCAGAATAAGGCCATTAGATTCAAAGTCGTATATCAGTCTATCGATCTTTGGCCTTCGAGAATCGGCGAAGTCTATGAATACGATGCCACCTTCTGCGCATGCAATTTGGTCCATAAGCCCACAAGGCTTTCCGAAGTATTCATTTTCTGCCCATTGTCCCGCTATAGCCCAATCGGTTGGTGTCAAATCATACTTGCCCATGTCGTCGAATATCGATGCAATCAAAAGCTCAAAAGCCGCAGAGCTCGACAAGCCCGAGCCTGCCGGCACTCTAGAGTCCATTGCAATATCGAAACCAGGGCCAATCTGCAAGCCCTGGTGAGTCAGCCAAGCTGCCAGGCCGCGTATTATCGAAGCAGGTGAGCCTTTTTCCTCAATTCTGGGGGCGGTATCCCTCAAGTCGACTCTTATGGGAGAGTAGCCTTCAGATAAAAGGGTAACCATTGAATCGCTGCGCGGGCGGGCAAGAGCAAGCATGTCGAGGTCTACTGAGGCTGCAAGAACACAGCCATTGTTGTGGTCAGTATGGTTGCCACCTAATTCTGTGCGGCCAGGCGAAGAATAATAATGCAAAGCCCGAGAATGGCTATCTTCGCCGAGAGGTAATCTAGATACAAGCGAATCGTATCTGGCTCTGCGTCCTTCCTTTTCGAGATCTTGGAATGAGGCAAGAGGAATGCTAGGAATCTTCTGTTGGATCATGGCTTGCTCTTGTCTATTGTCCTAGAAAATCGAGATAAAGGGAAGAGTCGCCTTCCTTGTATTCAAGATAAATATCGCAAAAGAGCCTCTCAGAACGAAAAAGTCTTTTTGCATTCTCTTGGAATTATGCCTTGCTCCCTTCCAAGCCTCCATCAAAAGAGAAATGCTCTAAATAGATAAAGCTACGAGTTTGCATTGCTATATATAAACATATATTTATATCTATGTTTATTGTGTCTTATATAATGCACATTGCGGTGTGCGGAGAACGGTGCTAAAATCAAAAATGGATTTCCAAATCGATAATTCAAGCTCGAGGGGTTAATATGAATCAGCTGGCGGAAGAATTGAATGCTATCCTTGCGGGAACTGTGGCTGAGAGACTGCTTTCCGAAATGGGTAGGCGTATGTATTTTCCTAGAGGAATCATCACCCAGAGTGCGGAAGCAGGAGAAAAAGCTTATAGGTTCAATGCTACGATCGGCATGGCTTATGAGCATGGGCAGCCGATGATGCTCGATGCATTGCGCGCCGAATTGCCCGGTTTGACTCCAACAGAAGCAGTCGCCTATGCATCCACAGGTGGGATTGCAGAGCTGCGTAAGGTATGGAAAGAATCGCTCTATAGAAAGAATCCATCATTAGATGCTAAAAAGATATCTCTTCCTGCGGTCGTCCCTGGGCTTACAGCGGCGGTATCCTATATTTGTGATATGTTCGTCGAGCCTGGCGATACAGTAATTCTGCCTGACCTACACTGGCCAAACTATAGACTCATCGTAGAAGAAAGAAAAAGCGCAGCGGGCATAACTTATCCACTATTTGCTGGGAAGGGCTATAATATTGAAGGCTTGCTTGAGGGTGTTCGACAAGCAGGGCAGCGTCGGGGCAAGGCGATAATCATCCTTAATTTTCCTAATAATCCTACTGGCTATTCCTTGACGCTTAAGGAGGCCGATAGCATTACTGCCGGGCTTCTAGAAATCGCTAAGCAGGGAACAGATATCCTTGTAATAGCCGACGATGCGTATTTTGGGCTGCAATATGAAGATGGTCTTCTCTGTGAATCCATGTTTGCAAGGTTAGCGGACATCCACCCCAACATACTGGCTATAAAGGCTGATGGACCTACTAAGGAAGACTATGTATGGGGATTCCGCGTTGGTTTTGTGACCTTCGGTGCTGCTGGTTTTGGCGATGAGCATTATGAAGCTCTTGCTAAGAAGCTATTGGGAGTAATACGTTCAAGTGTCTCCAGTTCGAGCGGTCTTTCGCAGAATCTCCTTCTAAAAGCTCTTAAGTACCAAGGGTATGAGGCGCAAAAAGCGAGGTATAGGGATATCCTGAAAGGCCGTTACAAGGCAATGAAGAATAAATTGGCCGAGATGACGCTGCCGGATGGTCTCATTCCGATGCCATTCAATTCCGGTTATTTTATGAGTTTCAGATGCGATGGCTTTTCTGCAGAAGCTCTTAGGAAGAAGCTCTTAAACGAGAAGGGGATCGGGACCGTGTCTCTTATGGACCGCTATCTTCGTGTAGCATTCTCCAGTGTAGAAGAGAGCGATATTTCAGACCTCTGCGATGCAATAGCGCAAGCAGTGGTTGAGCTTTGTCAGCAAGGCTGAGGAAGAATTGTACCCAAGAGTGCGCAGAACTATATCTCTTTAGCAGTCATGCTTGACTGGTCTTGAGCTGATTGCAGGACATAGGATTTAAGGGGCGGGAAGCCATTGAAATAGATGGACGAATAGCTCCTGGTATATGCACCGGTGGTCAGAATATATACCTTATCTCCCACCTTAGCTGAAGATGGCATGAAATATGGAGTCCGCTCATAGAGTATATCCATAGAGTCGCATGTGGGTCCCGCAAGAATTATCTCTTCGGCTGAGCCTTGACCTTCGAAATAAATCGGATACTTGATCGATTCGCCCAGTGTCTCGATGAGTCCCCCGAATTTTCCTATATCGAGAAACACCCATGGATATCTATCGTGAACGGATTTCTTAGCTATGTTGACAATTTCTGTGACAATTACTCCTGCATCTCCAGCCATAGAACGCCCCGGTTCGATTATGATCTTTTCTGGCCATACCAAACCGAAACTGTTATCTAGAAAACGCTTTATGTCCTCTGCATATTGCTGGAGAGGATCGGTTGGATCCAGATAATTGGCCGGAAATCCTCCTCCCATATTGATCATTTTGAGATCGATCTTGAGGTCGTGGCGAGCCCAATTAAATAGCTGGGCGGCTATAGTGAGTGCGCTTGACCACTGGCCTACATCGCGTTGCTGGCTGCCAGGGTGGAAAGATATGCCATATGGTTCAAGACCAAAGCGAATTGCGGTCTTGATTAGCTGACGGGCAAGGTCGGGGTGGGAACCGAATTTTTTTGATAAAGGCCAGTCTGCTCCTAGGCCTTCCGTGAGAAGCCTAAAGAACACCTTACTGCCAGGTGCCGCGCGAGAGAGTTTATCGACATCGTTAATCGAGTCTGTTACAAAAAGCCTTACGCCTTTTTCATAGAAGTACGCGATGTCTTTTTCTTTTTTGATGGTGTTTCCAAAGCTCATTCGGTCTGGAGATATGCCCAGGCTCAGAAGTTGATCCAGTTCATATCGAGAAGCAACATCGAAGTTAGAGCCTAGATCTCTAAGCAGAGAAATAACAGCATCATCTGGATTGGCTTTGACAGCATAGTAAATAGTTGCCCATGGAAGATATGCTCTTAGATCTTCGAAGTTCTTTTTTATGATGTCTAAGTCTATGATCAAGAATGGGGTCTCTTTGTCCCTAGAGAATTCCTTGATTCTTTCAAATTTCTGACGGTTAATAAAGTTTTCGAGGGGAAAGGAATAGGCGTTTTTCACTGATCCGACCTCTTCGATTTAAGATAGCTCTTTAGAGCTCCAAGCGCATACATTATGCATCTACTTGTCCAAAGGTCAAGCATGGAGTATAGAAATAATATGATTGGATTTTTTATCAAGAAAGCATTTTTCGATGGCTGGGACAATCTATATCTGTTGGCAGCCTTGAATGGGATTTTTCTCGGTATTCTTCTTTTATTTCTTGTAGTCCCAATTGCGCTGGCTTTTCCTATTTGGCTTTCTGTTATTATGGCTGGGTTTGGCATTCTGCTACTCTCAATATGGGATGTAGTGGTGACCAATGCCATGTATAATATAGCGGATGGGAAAAATGTTCATTTTGCGGACATAAAGTCTGCCATCAGAAGATCTTTGAAGCTTGGTTCATTGCTTGGCGGGGTCAATATCCTAATTGTGGTTGCTATAATGATAGCTATTCCCTTTTACCTTGGCCAAAAGGCAGTCTTGGGCATCTTTATAGGGGGCCTTCTATTCTGGATGATGATTCTGGCCATGCTGATTTTGCAGTATGTGCCGGCAGTCTTTGCACGAGAAGGGGGTACTCCCCGCCAGGCTTTTAAGATGGCGCTTTATCTTTTTATCGATAATCCAGGTTTTTCGATATTCTTGTTTTTCTGGAGAATTCTGACATTCGTTATATCGATCTTTGTTGTACTGTTAGCGCCCGGGCCTGCCGGAAGCTCGCTTGCGTCCGCAGTAGCAGTGAGGCTTAGGATGAGAAAATATGGATATCTAAATGACAATCCTGGGGCAGACAGACATCACATCCCCTGGGATGATCTTCTTCAAGAGGAGAAAGAGAGGGTTGGAAAGAGAACGTTGAAAGGGATGATTTTCCCCTGGAAGGATTGATAATGATAGATAAATCGAGGAGAGAACCAGGCATGAAACCGCCATCGCGAGACAAGAGCCGAGGAAATCAAAAGAAAGGACGAGCAAATCAAGATAACAGACAACTTTTGCCCGAAGCCTTCGAAGAGCGCAAGAAGCAAGCTCTTTCGAGCATCTTGTATATCCGCTTCGAGGGTGCTGATGCACAATCGCGCTTGCCATCAGGAATCGATGCCAGTATTCCATATCCTGTCCAGCTACAGGCTCCCGCGGTCAAACTTGATCCTTCATCTATTACTATCGAAAGCCTTTTGGCAGGTATGTTAAGAGTGCTTGCTTGGGACTCAGAGAACGAGAATGCCAATAAATATCGAAAATATATAAAGATGTCCCGTCCAGAGCTTTTCGAGGAGTTGATAGTGGCGGGAATTCAGAAAGCCGAAGAAAAAGATTGGATCGTTGCTGAGGAGGTTTTCTTCGCGGCAAGCGGCCTTGAGCCGGAGCGGCCTGAGCCTTATATCAATCTTGCGCTCATGCATGAAGAACACGCTAAGCGGCTTTTTGATTCTGGAAATGAAGATGAAGCCGAAAAAGAAGACGATCTGGCATATAAATACTACCAGTATCTTCTCGGATTCAAGGATGTGTTTGCTCCCGCATATTATCATGCGGCTTTCTTTTTCTTGAGAAAGCACAACTATGACAAGGCTGTTTCCCTATTGACAAGTTATATCGGGATGAATGATGACGAACAACGTACTCGCAGAGCCAAGTTAATTCTTGAAAAACTTGGCGGCATGGGCTATCTCGATACGCTTTTCAAAGAAGCATACGATTTCATTCAAATGGGGCAAGAGGAAAAGGGGCTTGAAAAAGCAATGCAGTTTGTAGAAAAGTACCCCGATGTCTGGAATGGTTGGTTTCTGGTAGGATGGGCAAATCGCAGGTTGGGGCGATGGTCGGAAGGTGCCCAAGCATTTCATACTGCTCTCGAAAAAGGAGCCGATGGGGCTGATGTCTACAATGAGCTATCTATCTGTGAGATAGAGGCAGGTGATCTCGAGGCTGCTAGGTCTCACCTTGAAAGAGCCCTGAGAATAGAGCCAGAAAATGAGAAAATCATTGTAAATCTAGGTGCTCTTGCCTTTCGCCAAGGGCATATAGATGAAGCAGAAGGCTTCTTTAGGACTTCAATCGAATTGGATCCTGATGATAGAATTGCCAAGGAATGGATAAAGAAGATCCAAGCTTTGAGGGAAAGAAAAGGGACTGGAGCATAAGAACGGCGATATCGAGATGACCATAAGAAGCGAGTTTCGGAGTTCGGAACCCCCTGCTGCCGAAGAACTTGAGGCAGCGATAGATGCTGGGATTGCTGCAAATCTTCATGTTTCTGCAGAATTGAGACCATCCGATCCAGCCAATTCTCTGCCGGGAGGCTTGATTGTTCTTCCGCCTGATAAGCCCTGCATACTTGTCCCTGATCTGCATGCCAGGCCGAGCTTTCTTCATGCCCTGCTGCTAACCGAGTTTCCAGGCCTTAGCGAACCATTGCTTTCTGTGCTTTCGAAGAATAATGCAACACTTCTCTTTCTAGGAGATATTCCGCATGCAGAGGGCGAAGAGGCTGCCAGACGCTGGATTAGTTCTTATGATAAGGCTTTGATTGCTCGTGATGTAAGAGCACTTCTTTCGCCCGAAATGGATGAAGAGATGGGCCTCTCTCTGACTTCCTTGCTGAAAGTGATCGAACTACAGTGTGGTTTTCCAAATTCGGTATTTTGCTTAAAGGGGAATCACGATAATATGACTAATGCTGGAGATCATGGTGATTTTCCATTTTATAAATACGCAGATGAGGGCAAAATGGGAGCTATCTGGCTCTCATTTCGATATGGCCCATTTATAATGCATAAGTTGCGAGAATATGAACTCTCCCTGGCAATTGCGGCTGAGAATTTGAATTTCTGTGCAAGCCATGCTGAGCCAGCCCAGGAAATCACTAGAGATTCCATCATTTCATATCGTTCAAATTCAAGAATCGTTCAAGCGCTCATATGGACTTCAAATGATGAGGCAGAGAAAGGCTCCGTAAGGAAATCTCTCAAATCAATTTTAGGATCTGAAGATAGAGCAAGGCATTCGGTTTGGTTTTCCGGCCATAGGCCTGTATCAGGACACTTTGCACTTAGGGCAGAGGGTCAGCTTGTGCAGATACACAACCCAGCATTATGGCAGGTTGTTTTGGTGGATGCTGAGTCCAGGAGAGCCGATTTTTTCACAATTCTGCCCGATCAACCAAAACCCAAAAAGGCAGCCAGTCTTGTCCTTGACCCTTTGGCTCGCTAAAAGTAGGATCAATACAATATGGCGGTGCGAAAGAAAAAGCGTAACCAAGCAAAAACGGGTTGTCTAATCTGGCTTGGAGCCTTTCTCATTCTTCTAATTCTATTCCTGGTCAAATTTGAGGATATTCGTACGGCTGTTGAGAAAACAGGCTTTATAGATGCTCTCAACCATGCTGTATCCAAGCAAGATTCTGAACCTCAACAGAAACCGCAGGAAACTAATCCGGAAGAACCTGCGCCTGCACCGACACTACCATCTGCAGCGCCACCTGCGGAAGAACCGCAGATTCAAAGTCCAATACTACCCAAAGAAACGACCACGACCACCAAAGTGCCAAAAGAAGTCGAGTTGCCTTCTGCTCCGCTATCAGAGTCAGAGCCAATAGCCTCTTCTCCGGGAGCATCTATCTCCAAGCTGTCCAAAGAAGAACAAAAGACGAGGACAGCCGTTCTATATTTTGTGTACATAGGAGATGATGGCTCGATTTCCAGCCAAAAAGTGAAACGGACACTGGCAATATCGGACAGTCCCCTGCAGGATACTCTTGAGTCGCTTTTGAAAGGGCCAACGGAATCAGAATTACGGGCGAATCTTCTATCGTTAATTCCTGCAGACACAAAACTTCGAAGTGTCAATATAAAAGGCGGTACTGCTATTTTGGATTTTAACGAAGCATTTGCATATAATCGTTATGGTAAAGAAGGGTATTTAGCTCAGCTTAAGCAAATAGTCTATACGCTTACAGAATTTCAGAATATCAATGATGTCCAATTCTTAATAGAGGGGAAATCCCGTGCTTTTCTTTCCGAAGGCATTGTCCTCGATAAACCCTGGTCTCGAACTAGTTTCTAAATAAGCTCGTTGTCAGTATGCATGAGTGATGTTAGAATAAACAAAGCATTTCATAATAGAGGAGGAGCCTACGAATACCACGGCATTGCATGATTGGCATGTCTCGCATGGCGCTAAGATGGCACCTTTTGCGGGCTACGATATGCCGATCAATTATCCTACCGGCGCTATCGAAGAACATCTTATTACGCGGCGGGGGGTTGGTCTCTTTGATATAGATCATATGGGTCAGTTCGAAATAACGGGTGATGCCGCAGAGAGTTTTGTCTCTCATATGATAAGCGCAAGAGTCTCGGATCTTGTTGCGCCAATGGCTCGATACTCACTCCTGCTTAATGAAAAGGGCGGGATTATTGATGATCTCTTTGTTTATAGATTGCAGAATTCCTGGTGGATCGTCGTGAATGCATCGAATCGAGCGGTAGATCTTGAATGGTTCCGATCACATGTTCCTTCGAATGTCTCTGTTGTCGATCGTTCGGATGACACATATATGATCGCTGTTCAAGGTCCCCGAGCCATTGAACTCTTGGATAAAATATCCAATACTCCGGTTTCGCCGATCCCGCGCTTTTGCTGGGCAAATATCTCCATAAGAGGTATTCCTATCCTCTTCGGTCGTACAGGCTATACTGGTGAAGATGGCGGAGAGCTTTTCTTTCCCGCAGAAAAGGCCATTGAGCTTTGGGAATACCTTCTTGAATGCGGAGAAAGTTATGGTATCGAAACCAGACCAATTGGACTTGCGGCAAGAGACAGTCTGCGATTTGAAGCGGGATTGCCACTTCATGGGCATGAGATTGGTGTCGATATCAACCCCATCGAGGCGGGATTCAGATGGGCTTGCGACTTCGAAAAAGAATTCATAGGAAAAGATGCTCTGCTTTCTATTATAGAACAAGGTGTCAGACGAAAGCTTGTTGGTCTTGAGGTCTTTGGAGGCGTTGCTCGGGAAGGATATGAAGTCGCTACGCCAGATGGTGACATTATCGGTCGCTGCGTTGCAGGTATGTATTGCCCGACGGTAAAGAAATATGCGGCCAATGCCTTTGTTATTCCTGACTATGCCAAGATAGGTACAAAGCTATCGGTTATCATCCGTGGCCAGCCTCGGTCGGCTGAAGTCATTAAGCGTCCCTTCTATGTGCCTGTATATCGGCGCTAAAACTCTAGTACGCACTAAGCGTCTTGCAATATATAATTTCTCTTAAGGGAGGAAAGTATGGCGATCGATAAGAATGCTAGGTACCTTGAGTCACATGAGTATGCAAAGCCAGAAGGCGAGCTCATGGTAATAGGGATTTCTGATCATGCTCAAGCCGAACTAGGCGATGTCGTGTTTATTGAGTTTCCCGCAGTGGGAAAAGAGCTCGATAAGGGAGTCGTATTTGGAACAATTGAGTCAGTAAAAGCAGCAAGCGACCTCTACATGCCTATTTCGGGCAAGGTGGTGGAGGTCAACGAAGAAGTGAAAAATGACCCTTCTCTTGTAAATAAAGACTGCTATGGTTCTGGCTGGCTTATAAAAGTGGCTCCATCCAAACTTTCAGAATTCGAGAGCCTTCTCGACGCGGAATCCTATGGCGCATCCATAGGGGAGGTATGACATCGTGTCCTTTGTTCCGCATACTGATCTAGAAAGGGCTGAGATGCTAAAAGCGATCGGAATCCCTTCCATAGAAGATCTGTTCTCTGATATTCCTGAGCATCTGCGAATAGAGGATCTGGCGCTTCCTGAATCTATCTCTGAGATTGAAGCGATCGATCAGCTAGAGACTTTGGCAAGTCGCAATGTCCAGACAAAAGATATGGATTGGTTTCTCGGAGCTGGCGCATACTATAGCTATATTCCGGCAGTTGTGCCTGCCCTCGCAGGCAGAGGCGAATTTTTGACAGCCTACACTCCCTATCAGCCGGAAGTATCTCAGGGCACATTGCAGGCGATCTTCGAATACCAGAGCATGACGGCAAAGCTCTTAGGAATGTCTGTAGTCAATGCTTCTCATTACGATGGAGCCACAGCGTTGGCTGAAGCGGTGCTCATGGCCTGGAAGGCCAGAGAAAACAGAAATCGAATCTTCCTGCCCAAGGATCTTCATCCGGAGTATTCTCAAGTAATTTCCACCTACTGTACTTCTTTCGATATAGAATTCATCAGATACGAAGGAGATCCTGGCCAGGTAGCAATAGATGAAGACACTGCGGCAATAGTCGTAGCCTATCCGGGTTTTTCTGGACAATTTTACCCAGTCAGCAATGTTTCGGATAAGGCTCACGAAAAAGGAGCGCTCTGCATTGTGCAAGCTGATCCTTTAATGTGCGCAATCTTCAAGAGCCCCGGAGAGCAGGGCGCAGATATCGTAACAGCCGAAGGGCAATGCCTTGGTAACCCATTGAACTTTGGGGGTCCTTACCTGGGAATGATGGGCACGACAGATGCACTCATAAGGCGCATGCCGGGCAGGATCGTTGGTCAGACAAAAGATAAATTCGGCAAACGCGGTTTTGTGCTTACCTTGTCCACAAGAGAACAGCATATCAGAAGAGAAAAGGCGGTCTCAAATATATGTTCGAATCAAGGCTTGAGCATGTTGCAGACCTGCATCTATCTAGCGACGCTCGGCAAGAATGGGCTCCAGAAAGTTGCTAGACTATCCTACGATAAAGCTCACTATGCTGCTCAACTTATCGACTCTATTCCAGGATATCATGTAGTTCCGAAACTGTTTTTTAGGGAGTTCCTGGTCGAAACACCAGATGCGGCTGCCAAGATCGTAGAAGCATTGAACAAGAAGGGTATTGTGCCAGGTTTGGCTCTCTCCCGCTATTATCCTGAGAGAAAGAATGAGCTCTTGATTTGCGTTACAGAAATGAATACAAAAGCTCAAATAGAAAAGCTCGCTGTTGCATTGAAGGAGGCTGCAAAATGAATGAGATTAATATGCGCGACGAGCCTTTGGTCTATGAATTGTCTAAGGAAGGAAGAATTGGTTGTTCTCTTCCAAGGTCCGATGTTCCGAGCACAGGAATGCCTCCTGAGCTTGCTCGCACTGAATTGGATCTACCGGAACTCGATGAGCTTACGGTGGTTAGACATTTTACGAGACTCTCCCAAAAGAATTTTTCCATCGATACTGAGTTCTATCCACTTGGCTCGTGTACCATGAAATACAATCCCAAAGCCAACGAGGTTGTTGCTTCGAATCCTGGATGGAAGAATCTTCACCCTCTCGCAGAAGAGCAATATGCACAGGGAGCCATTGAGCTTCTATGGAGACTTCAGGAGGGACTTCGCGAAGTGGGTGGTTTTGCCGCTGCTTCTCTTCAACCTGCAGCAGGTGCCCATGGTGAGCTTTCAGGCGTACTGATGATTCATGCCGCTTTGAAAGAACTGGGAGAGACGGAGCGAAAAAAGATGCTCATACCAGATTCAGCTCACGGGACAAACCCCGCAAGCTGCACTATGGCCGGATTTACAACTCAGACCATACCCTCGGGGCCTGATGGTAGTATAGATATGGAAGCGCTTCGCGCTGCTCTGGATGATACTACAGCTGGAATAATGATCACCAATCCGAATACTCTTGGGCTTTTTGAGAGGAACATAGAGGATATTTGCAGACTTGTGCATGAGGCTGGTGGCTTTGTATATGGCGATGGAGCAAACATGAACGCTCTTACGGGCGTTTTCAAGCCGGGCAGATCGGGCATCGATGTTATGCATTTCAATCTACACAAGACTTTTTCTACTCCGCATGGTGGAGGCGGCCCGGGTGCAGGAATGGTAGCAGCCAATGAGACCTTGGCGCCATACCTGCCTGGCCCTATCGCCATCAAGGAAGCATCCGGCTATCGTCTTAAAATGCCGGCCAAGAGCATAGGCAGGGTAAAGGCCTTCCACGGCAACTTTGGCGTCCTGGTGCGTGCATACTGCTACTTGTTGATGACCGGTGCGGATGGACTTCGTCAGGTTGCCGAGAATGCAGTGCTAAATGCGAACTACCTTAAATCGCTTTTAGAGAATGACTATCCTGTCCCTTACAAAAGACATTGCATGCATGAATTCGTTGCCAAGGGAACGATTGCCGCTGATGTCCACACATTGGATATAGCGAAGCGTCTTATAGACTATGGCTTCCATCCTCCTACAATCTATTTCCCGCTCATCGTACAGGAAGCCCTGATGATCGAGCCAACAGAGACGGAGTCTATGGAGACACTAGATCTTTTTGCTGAGGCGATGAAAAAAATCGCAGAAGAAGCGAGAACGGATCCGGAGCTTCTGCATGATGCGCCACATATTGCGCCCGTAGCTCGTCTAGATGAGGTGGCTGCAGCACGACATCCCATACTCTGTTATCGCGGCTAGTATTTTTATTTCAATGCACGAATGCCAAAAAGAGAAAGATTTCATCCAAGTCTTTCTCTTTTTTATTGTTTGTTGGGGCTAAGGGTCTCTTTTTATCTCTCGCGATAAATGGTGGTTTTGGGAATTGTGTTGCCTTATAAGCCCAGAATATCGAACATGGCAACAATACCACTGCTTCCTCCCGCTGAGATTACGGATTCTCCAAGAACTGTGACATTGTTTATTGATTTTATTCCATAGAGATTGTCTTCTTGAGAATTCAAAGAGCCTTGGGTAATTGGGTGCCCATCAGCATCCAGCGATATGATTCCAAGGCCATGATTCCCTCCTGCGACTAGATAGGCTCCGCCAGAGTTCTTTTTTACAAGCGCAAGCGAATTGGCTTCATTCAAATCAGAAGAAAGACTGTAGGTCATTGATAGAGAATAAGCAGATAGCGGATCTGACTTTTCGAACAAATGCAATTTCCTGGCAGCGCCGATCACATAGCATCGTTCATTGCCCTCATCAAAGGCGATCGATTTTGGGTCTCCAAGAGATGCAGAATTTGAGCCAGATGTAAATATGATCGGCTCGGAAAAAGAGCAGTCAGACGATGAATATCTAATGAAAATTACCATCTTGATGGTCGAAGAACACGCTGCAATCCAGCCATCGTCTAGTAGAATCATATCTTGCATCCCTAATGAAGAATGCTCTGTCTCAGAAGGATTTTGCTGAGAGCCTTCAGATGTTCTATTGAGCCAACCTGTTATAGAGAATTCCTGTTCGCAACATGGTTCTCCGCGAAAGAGCTTTTCGATATCTAATACAAGTAACTTTCCTGATGAATTTGCTAGGATGAATAGCCTTGTGGAATCGGTTGTAAACCTCATTGCCCTTATATTCTCAAATGTCGGGGCCCCGTTCTCGCCACTGATAATATCGATTTTCCTTGAGATGGAACCAGAACTTTCAAGTCTATAGACCCTGATCCATTTTCCGGCAGTCGCTGCGATAGCTATCATCGATCCATCCATTGATATGCTTGCTATATCCGGGTTTTTTTCGCTTTTTTGGATAAATATCCTATCCCGCCATAGGCGTATCCATCCGATAGAAGAAGGGATTTGGCGGTTGTTGCCATCTAATGTAGCCTCCTCGCCATATGGAGAATAGAAAAGATGCAGAGCACTGGCCTGGTCGAGCCCGGCTACCGCTATCAATCCAGTAGGGCTTGTTGCTACCGATTTTGCCTCATGCAAATTACCAGTACCGGCATTTTCAGGATAGATGCTGTTGTGGAGCGATGGATTTAGTGCAGCCTTATAGTCGATACTCTGTATCCATTCGATTTCGCTTGATGAGGGTCCTGTAAGAAGCGATGAACTATGAGAGAATGCCTGCGAAATGCCAGAATTCCCTTCGCTAAGAAGCACTTCCATGGATATTCGCATTTGAGTATCGGGTTGCTTGTCTGGCGAAAAGAAGGTCTTATAACCAGGCAGACTTTGGTCTGCTTCTGCCTGAGTTTCCTCGATTATTGTTCCATTCTGGTACCATTGGACATCTAGATCGGCCTCTCCTTGTGCAATTACAAAAGGCACAGAGATGGGCTTATTTCGGTTCAAATACCGCTCAACAGAAATTGCAGCATCGGCCGATAATTCCAATTTTGGAGTGCTAAGCGAAATGGTGGCCGATGGATCCGGAAGGGATATACTACATGAGCCTCGTGAAGTTTGTTCTGGCAAGATTAGCACTGTTGTAATACAGCCCGCTATTGAGGTGGAAGAAGTATCTTTAACTTGTATTGCAAGGCTGTAATTTCCTGATTCCAGTTCATTGACCTGATAATCCATCTGTGTAGCCGGAACATCTGTCGATAAAGGAGCTGGTCCCTGAAAAGTGGGATCTCCTGGGAGGCCTCTGTATTCGAGCGACAAAGAGTATTTCCAGTCCTGCGGAAGTGGCTGATTTGGAGATAATGCTAGCTGCAGAGAGCCTTTTCCTTGAGCTAAGTGCATCATTATCTGTATGTTGACTCTCTTTCCTGCTTGAGCCAGGACTTGCGTTTCTTTTTTGACTATTATAGCCCCGTCAGCAGTAAGGCCTTCGGCTAGTAGAGACCAATTGCCAGCCTTGAGGCTCAGCTCCGCGCCGGTCTTACCGATAGATTTGGTGATGACTTCTCCATTCTCACTCGTGAATGTCAAACGATAGGATGCTATATTCCATCCGGATTCAGGGCCTATAAGCCTTGATTGAGTTTTCCTGGTGTTTCCTTCTGTCAGGTTACCTGGCAAGACACATCGTATGTATACATATCCATTACCCTTAGGAATTCCTGAAGGGCAAGCTATGAACAAGAAAGCTGTAATAAAGATAACTGCTCCAAGCGATAAGAATATTCTGCGCTCCGTCATATTCTCCTCCTAAAGACAGAGTCGCGCAAAAACTGGCTCATTGCTTCAGGAATTATGTCCATATCTGAGCATCGGAGTGTTTACATCGGAGTGTTTGCCAAACCCGCCCTGCCCGAGGCTACAGATGAAAAACAGCCTTGAAGCCGCATTGCAGCATCCTAGCCTCGCATCATATAATGAATGGCTAGAACATTGAGATGGGAGGCGGATTGTGAAAATACTGTTTATTTCAAGCGAGTTGACACCATTTGCAAAAAGCGGTGGACTCGGTGATGCAGTATCTTCGCTCGCAGCTGCGCTTTCTAAGTTGGGTCACGATGTGCGAGTGCTGCTTCCACGCTACTACTTCATATCAAAGAACATTCTGAGAAGGATAAATGGTCTTCTGGAGATCGATTCTGCACGAGGGCGCCATCGGGCATTTCTTTATACTACCAATCTCCCAAACTCCCAGGTTAAGGTCTATTTTCTGGAATGCGAAAGTCTATATGGTCGAAATGGAATTTATGGCTATTCCTCGAACCAGGAATTTCCAGATAATCCTGAGCGTTTTTCGGTTTTGTCCAGGTCTGCCTTTGCGGTCTGCCGCAACCTTGGATGGATTCCAGATATCATGCAGGCGCATGATTGGCCAACAGCGCCGGTTCCTGTTTACCTTAATACTATAGAGAAGAATACCGAGTTTTCAGGGACCGCCGGTGTCTTGACCATCCATAATTTGGGTTATCAGGGAATCTATGGTAGAGATCATTTTGCCGAGCTTGGCTTAGGTTGGGAATATTATTATGGAGCTGGTTTTGAATATTATGGCAACATCAATTTTCTCAAGGCGGGGATAGTCTCTGCCGAGTGCATCGCAACCGTTTCGCCTACTTACGCTATGGAAATCCAAACTCCAAGCGGTGGTTTTGGACTCGACAGCCTGTTGCGGCAGCGAAGCAGAGACCTGGTAGGCATTCTAAATGGCATCGATACGGAAATATGGAATCCTTCGAAGGATCCCTATCTGCCGGCACACTATTCCGTTGAGGACATCGCAGGAAAAGCTATCTGCAAGGAATCGCTCCAAAGAGAGCTAGGCCTTCCCATTGAACCTGAAGTGCCGCTGATAGGCATGGTAACGAGGCTAGTGGAGCAAAAAGGGATTTCGGAAGTATTTGGTCGAACATACGGATGTATGCGCAAGATACTGGAGACGATCCATGTTCAGGTCGCGGTGCTTGGATCCGGAGATGCTTGGGCAGAAGAGGCTATTGTGAATTTTTCCGCCCAGTATCCGCAATTCAAAGGTGTCATTGGATACAACGAAAGGCTTGCACATCTCATTGAGGCGGGGAGTGATTTTTTCCTCATGCCAAGCAGATATGAACCCTGTGGACTGAACCAGATGTATTCGCTCGTATATGGGACTTTGCCGATTGTCCACAGGACAGGTGGTTTAGCCGACACCGTGGTCAATTATAATCAAAATTTGGGCGATGGCACAGGTTTTATGTTCGATGATTTAACCCCGCAAGCGGTATACGATACTGTGGGCTGGGCAATGTGGGCGTGGTATAACAAACCTGAGCATATAAAGACTATGCGCGAGCGAGCAATGAAACAGGATTTTTCATGGAATCGTTCAGCCGAAGAATATATAAGGCTTTATCAGCATGCCTTAGCCATAAGAAAGACCAGGTGAGCATTATAAAGAAGGCTCTACGGATAATTTAAAAGGAATACATTGATGTCTGAAACTAAAATACTGGATTACAACAAGCAAGAGGTGAGAGATCAGCTTCTGCGTGCTCTGCGCAGCCATACAAAGGAATCGACGAGCGCAGATCTTGCTCGAGCAACGGGCTTGCCTCTGGCACAGATAAATGCCGAAATGCCTGCTATTTCCGATGAATATAGAGGCAGAATTCGGGTATCGGAGAGAGGTGATCTCCTGTATTCCTTTCCCAATGGATTTAAGAGCAGATACAAGGGCTTTGGGCCTTCTCTGCGAAGATTGTGGAAGACCATTACGAGGGGAGCCGTAAAAACAGGAAAATTACTTTTTAAAGTGTGGATTCTGGTGACTCTCTTTGGCTACTTCTTTCTTTTTCTGGCCCTTGCTCTAATTGCACTCTTTGCCTCGGTCATGATGCGAGCGGGAGGCTCGAGCGATAGTAATGATCGGCGGGGAGGCGGTGGACTTGGTGGTTTATGGCTCACTACTAATCTCTTTGATTCTATGATTCGACTCTGGTTCTATAGTGAGCTATTCAAAGGACCAGAGACCAGATATCGAGGCACCAGAGCTAAAGCCCAGCGGAAACCTCTATATAAGGCTGTATTTTCGCATGTTTTCGGAGATGGTGATCCAAATGCAGAATGGGATACCATCTTGAAAAAGGCATTTGTGGCCTTCGTTCAGACCCATAAAGGTGTAATTACATTGCCCGAATTCATGGCAATATCTGGGCTAAAGCCAGAGGAGGCCGAGGATTGCATAACAAGATACATGGTGGAATTCGAAGGCAGCCCTGAGGTTACAGATAATGGAGCCCTCTACTTTTTCTTTCCTTCATTGCTTGCAAAGGCCACTACGGTGTCCGGTACCGCGGCCTCCACGTTCCCGATTAAAAAGCTCCATCGCTTTTCTTCGAACCCAGAAAAATTGGATCGAACATTCCGCTGGGTAAACATATTCAACCTTGTATTTGGCTCATATTATCTATGGAATGCCATAAACCTAGGTACTGCAATTATAATTCAGACTCCAGAGGGACAAGGGTTAAAAGGAGGGCTAAGCTTTTTGTATTCTTACACAGTCTATTTATTTTCTGTGTTGGGGGCGAACCAGCCCGCGGTTCTTGTAGGATGGGTGCTGGGCGTTGCACCGCTGGCTTTTTCTCTACTCTTTTTTGGGATACCGATCGTTCGATCTCAGCGAATCAAGCGCGAAAATGAGACGATAAAACGCGAAAATATGAGAAGAGTTCTTTATTCATCTGTGATTGCTGACCCCAACTACTTTGATCCTCAGTCTCTGCAATTGCCAGCCAATGAAGTTCGTCCTGAAAAAGCCGATGCAGTGCTGGAAGAGACACAGCATCTTGCAGCCTGGAGCAGGGGGGAAATCAGCCCTGAAGGTAAGTGGAGCTTTGGTGATATTGAATTCATCGAACGGGAAGCCGAACGAGTCCGCGCATCGATCGAAGAGAGAGATTATTCTCCACAGAAGACGGTCTTCGATACAGATTCTCCAATATAGTAGTAATCTTGAGATTTAGCACAATGACAAGAGCTCGTAATAGTACCGCAATGCGTGGGTTCATTGCGGCCATGATCTCAGCCATCAGCTTTTCTACGCTTGGCATTTTTGCCGAATTGCTCTATTCGCATGGGTTTTCCGTATTATGTGTGCTCGCATGGCGTTTTCTCGTAGCAGCCCTTTTTTTATGGCTCGTAGTATATATTCGTGAATGGTTCCAGTCGAAGGATATTCCAGCTGAAAAAGATGCAACAAAAAAGATCGCTGATCATGAGCAGCGGCGAAAATACATCCCACGCGTCTTTTTGCTTGGTCTCGTTGGTTTCTCGCCACAAGCTGGGCTCTTCCTCTTCACGGTTAAAATCCTGGACCCCGGTATTGCAAGCTTGTTGATGTATCTATATCCTTCTTTTGTATTTCTAATCCTATTCGTTTGGCGACATCAACGGCCCAAGCGCATCCAAATCCTTGCTCTTGCGCTTTCTTTTCTGGGATGCATACTCACTTTTTGGAAGGCAGGATCATATCCGTTTATGGGTCTTGCATTGGGGATTTTGGTAGCGGTCGCTTATGCTGTTTATCTCGTTATTGTAGAGCGTGTTCTTGTTGGAGTGGACTCTCTATGGGCTACTGCTATAATTATGACGGCAGCCGCGCTTGTATACCTCTGTCTTGCTCTTCTACAAGGTACTTTTATCATTCCTTCTTCTACCGAGCAATTTATCATAGTTCTTTGTATTGCAATTATTGCTTCTGTCTTGCCCATTGTGACGCTTTTCATTGCGATGAAGAATCTAGGTGCTAGAGATACTTCTATTATCAGCACTATTGAGCCAGTATTCACAAATATTTTCTCTATATTGCTATTTGGAGAAAACTTGACGATTCAGAGAATCTTAGGGGGTGTTTCTATTCTTGCAGGGGTCTTGATTCTCAACAGATGGGGTTATGCATCTCATAAAAAGGATTCTGCGGCAGATCTCAGCGGGCCAAGTTCGCCCTTATCGAAGTCCCCAGGCACAGAGGAAGGAAAATTGTAATCCGGAGAGATGAGCAAGCCATGTTCAAGACAGTATAGAAAAACCTCTTCATGATTCTCCCTTGGATAGTTTGGGAAAAGCCATGGACCAGAACGGGAAAAGAGTACTCCTCCATATCGGTCGAAGCTTTCCCATACAGGCTCTAGTCCTCCAGAAATTACACCTTCTTCTTCAGATTGCATCTTAGATAGAGCATAGATCGAAGTCATGCCTTTTATGCCCTCGATAAGCTCTTGTTCAATTACAGGACTTGAGGACATCTTGCTTGCGAGAATTCCGATCGATAGAAAATCAGGAATAGGCAGGACAATACTAATAATATCCGAAAGCTCGTCATCTCTTTTTAGATATTTATCAAAGAGGAATTTGCAAGTGCCAATGCTTGGAGTGGAAGAAGCAAGCCCTTCCAGATTTTGCAGTAATTTGATCGCCTTTTCTTGTGAGCCTAGAATTTTGATATTGCGATATTCCGGCAAAAGTCTATGCAGCATTTTTTCGATACGGCTATTCCATATTCCCGGTACCGCTGAAAAAAGCCCCCTGTCCATGGAACTTTTTGCAATTGAGACAAGGCCGCGTGGACTATAACCTAGAAGTGTCCTGCCATAGTCTGACCAAAGACTGAGAATTCTCGAACCATTTCGAGCATACATTCGCCAGCCTCGCATCCGGTTTATTTCGGGTAGATGCGAGAGAAGAGAATCGGTGTTGGGTTGCAAAATGCTTTCTTCACTGGCTTTGTCGCGCATACCGGAAGGTTCCCCTCTTATTCTCGACTTCAATTCTTGATTCTCTCCAATTTTTTTGTGTATTTTGGGAAGAATTGCGCAGTCTTTCCTGTCTCAAACTGGACTATTACAAGAGGACCCGCACTCTGAGACGGTGTCACTTTTATAACCGTTCCATTGCCGTATTCATCATGATAGACAGACATACCCGCTGTCCATTCGGATTTCTTGGTCGATGTATCGGATTGAGAAGAAACAGCAACCGTGGATGATGAACGATATTGTGAAGGGACTGCTCTCATCTTATTTCTGGAATCGCCCCACATCTTATATAGAGAAGGGTCGATTTCCGATAAGAATTGACTCGGCATGGTCTCAAAGAGCTTTCCATGGATTCGGCGCCAACGACATGAAGTCAGATAAAGCTGGTTTTTTGCCCTTGTGACAGAGACATAGAAGAGGCGCCTTTGCTCTTCTATGTCATCACCCTCTTCGTCGTTCCGTGGGAAGAGCCCTTGTTCGAGCCCTGTAACTATTACTATGGGAAATTCGAGGCCTTTCGTGTTGTGCATGGTGATCAATGTCACCGCATCTGCATTGTCTTGATTTTTCTGTCGAGATTGATCGAGCATGACATCATCCAGGAATTCCAGAAGGCCTTCCGAAGAAAGCGGATGGTCTGATGCTGCGTTGACGAGTTCTTCTATGTTCTCTTTTTTATGGGTACTCGATATTCTATCTTTGCTGGCATAGAACTCGAGAAGACCGCTTTTTTGAGCAAAATCGGAAATAAGCGACCCCAGGTCGCCTGGATTTTTTTGATCAGCCAAGTCTCTATGAAGTGAAGCCTTAGCTTCTTCTATAAGGCTGAGAAATTCTTTGAGACCTTCGCTTCCTTTACGAGAAATGCTTGCAATTGATTGACGCGAAGCTTCTATCAGATCAAGGCCATTATGGAACGCAAAAGAGATAATCTTATCCAGAGATGAAGCACCAATTCCTCTTGAAGGCTTATTTACGACGCGTTTGAAGGAAATCTCATCTCTTGGATTTGCAAGGATAGCCAAAAACGCTAGCATATCCTTGATCTCCTCGCGTTCATAGAATCGGACAGCACCAACGATTCGATAAGGAATATCAAATTGTGGGAAAAGGCGTTCAAAGCCTAGAGACTGGGCATTTGTTCGATAGAGTATAGCGATGTCTTTCCATTCGCCTTCATTTTTGACATGCTGGCGCGCTATATGAGCACAGAACTCAATTTCTTGATCCTGGTCATCGAGAAATGCGATTTTTGGCTTATTTCCTCCTGGTCTGGTAGCTAGCAGATTCTTTCCAAGCCTGTTTTCGTTGTGTACTACTATGCTGTGGGCGAGATCCAAAATAGCTTGATGCGATCTATAGTTACGCTCAAGCCTGATTATCCTTGTATCTGCAAAGACTTTAGGAAAATTCAGTATATTCTTGACTTCTGCGCCTCTGAAACGGTATATAGACTGGTCGTCATCCCCAACTACACAAAGCATCGAATCAGGGCCAGCAAGCTGCTGCAAAAGCCTAAATTGAGCTATGTTCGAATCCTGATATTCATCGACAAGGATTACTCTAAAGCGCTGGCGTGTGCGATTTCGAATTGTTTCATCTTTCTCGAGCAACAATGCGGGCATCAAGATTAGGTCGCCAAAATCCACATTACCTGTGGAACGTAGCCTATCTTCATAAGCTGAATAGATGCGTCTGAATTCCGGATGTCTGCTTATAAAATCCAGGTTCGGGGAATCAGGCGAAAGGCAATAATCTTTAGCCTTTGCGATCAGAAAAGCATAATCGCCACAATCGCGCTTTGTAAAAGCAGGAAATATCGAATGAACAAGCTCGGCCGAATCATCTTCATCATAGATGGAAAATTCGCTTCGCAAATCGAAGGCATTGGCGTTGCGCCTCATGAACCATGCTCCAAAGGAATGGAAAGTCCTTATTATCGCTCTTTCACATGAAGGCTCGATTGCCATAGCCCGCTCGCGCATTTCATTTGCAGCCTTGTTTGTAAATGTTACTGCAAGAATGGATTCAGGCAAAAACCTGCTTTGTTTGACCAGGTGCGCTATCTTGGTTGTGATAACTCTGGTTTTGCCTGTTCCTGCACCCGCAAGGATGAGAAGACGGTTTCCTTCATAGCAGACTGCTTCAAGCTGTTCTGGGTTTAATCCTTCCAGATACTCAGGAATCTGTCCTAATATCATGGTGTCGTAGTATACTCTAATTCTGCATTGAAATCGACACCATTGACAGAAACAATGTTCGCCTTCGCTATTGTGCCAGGTTTTAGAGATGCATTTATTATAGTTACACCATCGATATCTGGGGCTTGCATCCAGCCGCGTCCGAAGCACAGCTCATCATGATCGAATGCCTCTTCTATGATGAAGGTATCGCTAACTCCGATAAAGCGCTGCAATCTGTTGGCGGTTATTGCAATTTGTTCATTTTCTAGAATTGCTTTTCTTTTCCTTGCGATGGATTTTGGGATGCGAGCCTTCATGTCATAAGCGGGTGTATTCTCTTCAAGCGAATATGTAAACACACCAACCCAATCGATCTCTGCGGTCTTTTGGAAATTGAGCAGGGCAGCAAAATCCTCTTCGGTCTCTCCAGGAAATCCAACAAGAAAAGTGGAACGAATCATAGACATGGGCAGCTCACTTCTTATTCTGTATATTAGATTCAAATATTCTGTAGCAGAACCATGGCGATTCATTTTTTGGAGAATTGGAGTCGAAGCATGCTGAAAAGGCAGATCGAAATAAGGCGAGAAGCGAGAATCATGCGCTATGATCTTTAATATCTCAGAAGGAAAATGGTCAGGATGAATATAGAGAAACCGTATTCTAAAATCTGCCTCTATGTTCGATAGAGCTTCCATCAAGTCCATAAGCAAGCATCGACCTGACAAATCCTTCCCGTAATTGCCAAGATCTTGGCCAATTAGGACAAGCTCAAACATGCCTTGTGCAATGAGATTCCGAGCTTCCAATACGATATCTTCGATGCTCCTTGAGCGAAGCTCACCCCTAATCAATGGAATCGCGCAGTAACTGCAATAATTCGAACATCCTTCTGTGATTTTGATATGCGCTGTTCCCGGATAATCGAAAAAGACTATTCGTGGATAGTATGGGCTGGGCATTTTCTTATTCTGGGCAGTGGCAAGCACAATTCGTTCTCCCCTTAGAATCTTAGTCACCGCCTCTGGGATTATGGAGAGATTTCCATTTCCCAGCACGCCATCTGCTTCTGGCAGGCCATTAAATAGTTCTTCAGGATAGCGTTGCGAGAGGCAACCGATTGCGATTACTTTTTTTTTCGGCAATCTAGTCTTTGCTTCGACTATTGCCGCTATGGATTCTTTTTTGGCATCTTCAATGAAGCCGCATGTATTTATAATAATAGCATCGGCCTCATCGGGTGAGCTTGCGGCTAGAAACCCTGCATTGATGAGGCGCGAACTTATTTCTTCCCCATCGACTTGATTTTTTGCACAGCCATGTTGATCTACGAAAAAGGTAGGCATATAAGATTTCCTCAAGATCTTGCATGATATACATAGAATAAAAGGATTATTGACAGCAAGAGCTTTAATCCACCTGAGTTGCTATCATTGCCCATCCACTTTGCGAATTCGACCAGGACAGGCGTTGAACCGCGATTTCTCCAGGCCCTCCCATCACAAGCTCCACGGACTTACCTGCTGATTGAAATACATTCACTTTTACAGCTTGAGCATTTGCCGTCCAAAAAGTTATGGTATTAGATGCGTTTACCGTTATGGATTCTCCCTTGCGGTAGTATTTTTCGACCCATTCTTTTCTGTCGGCTTCGTAACGGAAAAAGACCGGCGCTATGAAACTCACATTAACATAAAAAGGATGGGGTCCACCGGTGCTTCTGAAAAGTACTGTCGAAGATGTCTGTGTCCTGTTTGCCCCACCTGCTTGGCCTTGTGTCGAATCTTGGGAAAGCTGAGCTTTTCCCGGTGTTGACGGCACAATGATATCCAATGAATTCTCAGCATCGGAAAGGGCTTCTTCGACATCGAAATGAACCATAGCCCCATTCTGAGATTTATCCGCCTCATAATCGCTCACCGCAATAACGAGCCGTTCTCTATCGGCGGAAGGGTCCAATACTGTTTTTTCATTCAATCCAACCGCTAAGCTTCCAAATGGAGTATTGAATGAGACCTTATCTTTGATGGATTCGAGGGTAATAGAGATGACATCTCCGCTGAGAGGGATATATACCTTGTCCTGCGGATAGAGGCGCTGCTCGAAAGGCAGACCTTCGGCGCGATACTCGGTTGGAACTCGAGCGGCGCCAGGAGATATTCTGAGTCTGGGTATAATGCTGACAGCTGCGATAATAAGCACTATAGCGACAAAAACGAATGGCAATACTCTGCCTACCCGAATATTGCCAGTACCGATTTTCTTCTTTGGCTGAAAATCGATAAGGGCAGCTTTTTCCAAAGTACTATCCACTTGAATGGAGGCTTTTGGCTCTGCTTTGATGGTTTCTGGTTCTTCTCTCTTAATGGATTTTTCTTTTGGTTTTCTCTTCGCATGGAAGGTTTGCTTAGTCTCTTTTGCGGATTTTTCGACTTCGGATGAAATAAAGGATTTCTGAGGCAAAGTTTCTTCTTTTTTGCTATCTTCAACAGGCAAAGGTAACTCAGTGCTTTCAGATTTTTCGACTTCGGCTTGTCTTGTGCTCTCATTTGATCGATAAATCTCCACCATGGCCGATGCATCGAGGCCCAGGAACTCGGCATAATTTCTTATAAAGCCGAGACTGTATACCTCACCGGGGAAATCACTGAAATCATCACTCTCGATTCCTTGTAAAAAGTGCTTGCTGATATTGGTCTCGTCGGCTACTTGCTCCAGCGTCAACCCTTTTCCAAGGCGAGCTTCACGGAATAAATCACCGATCTTACCCATCACTTCTCCCCGCGTCCTTGGCTTTTCTTACTGAAACAGAAAATTGCTGTAGACATTTGCATTCGCAGGCGCATTATAGATAAATTTGTTGTCGCTGATGCCTCGGTTCAATTGTATATTCACAAAATCAAAGGTAATCTTATCATTCGAGACGGTCCAGCCTTCTAGTCTCCGAATAAGCATAGTATCGGCGCTTACCGAAATCCGTATGTTCTTGTATCCCTCAGACACGCTTTTTCTAGACAGCATGAGGCGATAAACCAGCTCATCCGAGCCCGGGTCCAGTGGTTCGGGATTAGGGCTTTGCTCCCATCCTATGGTATAATTTCGCCTAAGCAGCGAGAGACCTTCTTTTGAAGCGAGAGTCGCTGCTCCAACGGAAATGCCCTGATCGGTCGAATCCTGGCGAAGCACTGCTCTATATTGAGGAAGATAAACCAGGAGCGTTTTACCATCGAACACAATGACCTGATCGGCTGGCTGAGAAAAATCAATGCGCAATAGAGAAGGCGATTTGAAGAGCAAAGTTCCTGCCATCGGTTGATGACCGGCAGTTATATGCACATCCGCTTGATAATCAGTTACCATTGCATATTTTTCGGCTAATTGCGAAAAGAACTGATCTGCGGTAAGCAATACCTGGGCACTCAATGTGCTTGCTCCAAGAAAACAAGCGAAAATAGAAGCAATAATGGTAATATGTTTCCTTTTCACAAGCGTTGCTCCAACTGCAGAGTTATAGACGGAGTATCGGTAATCGAAGGGGGACCAAAATACTGGATGCTGCCAGGAATCCGATAGTCTGATGAGAGAGCCCACTTATCTCGCATTGCAGAGAATGCTTTGAATGGCTTTCCCTCGAGTTCCACCAGCGCCTTTTTGATGACAGGTTTTTCTTCTGCGTGCCGGTGCTCGATGTTCATCAATGAGACAATAGGAATTCCTCCAGGAAGCCAATCCTTTGGAGCGGCTGCAAGATTTCTTATAGCAGCAATATAGCCCGTCAATCCGTGCAGAATGAGGAGACATGCATCATATCCCAGAGAATAACAATAATCCGCATCGAAATTGGTGGGAAAAGCGCAGCGGCCTTCGTACCCAAAGAAATGCGTCTGGTAATCGAATTTTGCCTTGTATGCTCCAACAGCAGTCATTTCTTGAAGTTTGCGAGAAGTCATCTCAGCGAGTAGTTTTTCGGTTTCAATTCTGGAGACTTGTACATTTCCGTGAGGGTCTCTATCCCAGCAAAGTTGGGTTTGAATCGATTCTGGAAGGCTAGAGAACAACGAAATACACTCTGAAGGCAAATGCGATAGGATATAGGATCTCTGTGCTTCTCCTTTGGGCAAGGACTCATATTCATCTTCGGATGTTGCGATAATGTCGTTGATCTGAGCAATCAGTGTCTTGATTTCCGGAATGAATTCTATAAGGCCTTCTGGCACGACTACGACCCCGAAATTCTCGCCTTTTGCCGATCGCGCAGCTATTGTGTTTGCTATGATTTCGACAACTTGAGACAGGCTCATCTTCTTTGCATCGACCTCTTCGGATATGAGAGCCACATTTGGCCTTGTTTGAAAGGCACATTCCAGAGTGATATGCGAAGCCGATCGCCCCATCAGCTTGACAAAATGCCAATACTTGCGACCCGACGAAGCATCTTTGCAGATATTGCCAATCAGCTCAGAATATACCCTGGTTGCGGTGTCGAAGCCGAAAGAAGTTTCGATCCATTCATTCTTGAGGTCTCCATCGATGGTCTTAGGGACACCGACTACAGTGATTGGAGCTCCCTTTTGGAAAAAATACTCCGAAAGAAGTGCGGCGTTAGTATTGGAATCATCCCCTCCGATTATAACAAGGGCGTCGAGCCCCAGCTTTATTGCATTCTCCAAGGATTGTTCGAACTGCTCTGAAGTCTCGATCTTGGTTCTCCCTGTACCTATCATATCGAATCCGCCTGTATTCCTATACTGATCGATAAGCTCAGAGCTGAGTTCAACATATTGGCCTTTTATAAGGCCTGATGGCCCACTCTTGAAACCAAGAAGCCTGGATTGAGGATTTGCTTTTATCAACGCATCGAAAAGACCTGCTATGACATTATGCCCGCCTGGAGCTGGTCCACCGGAAAGAATGACCCCGACAGTAATAGCTTTATCTTCTAAAGCCCCCTCGCCCTTTACGAATTTTATCGCGGGCTTGCCATAACTGTTAGGGAAGAACTTCTTTAGCACTTCCCTATCTCTCTCAGGTTCTATGGTTTCGGTAGGGATAGTCTTTATGCTTTGGATTGAATCTAGAAATGTCTCAGGCATTTTTGGAACATAAGAATACCTGCCAGCATGTAGCGGTGATGTTTCGAACATCTGAATATACCTCTCGCATAGAATATCGAAGACATTCTAACAATTTGGCTTTTGAATGAAAAGGGCATTAATGACAAATTTCTTCTTCAATGACGAATAAAGCATGCCGATAAATTAATTGGAACTTCCTATGGTTAGACGAATTCTAAAAGCCTCCATATTCTTTTTGCTTTTTGGTTTGCTTCTCACAATCAGCGGTGCAGAACAGGAATATCATGTTATTCAGGCAGGCGAAACGCTATACTCGATTGCCAAGAGCTATTCTGTGCCATATGAAACGCTTGCCAGTATCAATAGCATAACTGATCCGTCCAAGATTCGTCCGGGAGTAGTTCTCCTAATCCCCCGAGTCCACATTGTTGCAAAAGGTGAGACATATTATGGTCTTTCTAAGCAATATGGTATCTCAATTCAAGAGTTGAAATCAGCCAACAACCTCTCCGACATCTATGTGCTCAAAGTCGGAGATGTCCTAATCATCCCGGAAAAAGGAGTCATTTCTGTACAGACAGTTCAAGACTCGCCTCCTTTAGATTCCGTTGTAGATTCCGTTGCCATGAGCCAGCCCGTTGCTTCAGCTTCCACTCAGCAGAATTCATCTTCCCCTGCAAATACCGCTATTGTCCCATCCAATTCTGTTTCAACCACATCTTCAACTTCTCAGGCCGTTCTTCCTCCAAATTCCCCTACAACATCATCGTCTGCAGCTTCACAATCTACAAATCCACCGGCTCAGACTTCCGCCCCAACCAAGGCCGATAGTCCCAAAACTAGCGTATCAGGTAAACGCATTCCAGATGCAATCGTAAACTGGCCAGTAGATGGAAAAGCTCAGTATATGAGCGGGAAGCTCGAAGGCGTGATGTTTCAGACCGCGCGAGGTGCGTCGGTAAAGGCTGTAGCTTCAGGTACGGTAGTATCTGCAGGGCCATCTCGTGGTTATGGCGAAGTGGTGTTCGTACAATCTAAAGCTGGTTTTGTCTATGTATATGCAGGCAATGAGTCTATTCTTGTAAAAACCGGAGAAATTATAGAACCCGGAAAGGCCATTGCAAAGGTTGGTGTAGATGCAAATGATGGCAATCCGATAGCATATTTCTTTGTCTTTCGTAATGGCCAACCTGTCGACCCTTCGCTTGCTCCACGAGACTGACAATAAAGCACTATTAGCACTATTGACTTTCATCTTGTGCGTTCAAATACAATAAGGTAAAATTCTATTGGTTTTGATTGCCGAATTAGCCAATTCGACAAGGAATGGATATGGGTGACTACTTGGATTGCGATAAAGCAAGCATTTCTAAGTTACCCTCAAGAAAAGGCTCTCAAGAAAAAGCAGAGCAGGAATCCGATCCGCTGAGCTTATATCTTCGACAAATTGCCAGGTTTCCACTTCTCGATGCAAAACAAGAGCAAGAAATCGGTGTCAAGCTTGAGGAGCTTGGCCTTTTGCTAAAGAACTATGATAAAGAAATAACTAAAGACCCTCAAAATATACCGCTTTTGGAGATGAGGAGAAACACACTTGAAAAGATAAGAGCGTCAAAGGAAGTTCTGATAACTTCTAATCTTCGCTTGGTAGTTTCCATAGCCAAGGGATATCGAATGAGAGGCGTAAGTCTCTTAGATCTCATCGATGAAGGCAATATTGGCCTCATCGAAGCAGTAAACCGTTTCGATTATAAAAAAGGGTATCGTTTCTCAACCTATGCAAGTTGGTGGATAAGGCAGGCCATAATCAAGTGTCTTGTGGATCAAAGCAGGATGATACGTCTTCCGATTCACATGTTGAACACGATCCGCCGATGTTATGCATCGGCTAAAGGTCTTGTCCAGGAACTTGGCCGTGAGCCAAACTCCATAGAAATAGCCGAAAGATCCGGTATAGCTTTGAGCAAGGTCGAGAGTGCTTTACTCCTGGCGCTCGGAACATCCAGCCTTGATCTATGTACAGAGGAGAACCAGAACACAAGCCCGGTAAACAATCTCAAGGATGAAGGATCGTCCGATCCTTATAGCGATGCATTCCTGGTTACCTTAAGAGAATTGCTGAGTTATGTCATGGATTCTCTTTCGGAGCGGGAACAAGCTGTTCTAGAGCTTAGATATGGTCTGAATGGCGAAGCGCCAAAAACTCTTGAGGCAACGGGCTTAGCTCTCGGAATAACTCGTGAGAGAGTGCGCCAGATTCAAGAAAGAGCTCTTGACAAGATGAGGAATAGACGGGAACTTTCAGACTCAATCCAGTGAATATGACCTTGAAGCCATTCCATAAAGGATTGATATCCTTGCTATAAGCAGCAAAAGACCTACAAGCCGATGGAGTCCTAGCTTGTAGGTCTGGATATGTTAAATCAGTATACTATCTTGATAGTAAGCACCATAGGCATTTTATTTGCGTTCTAGTAGGGCAAGAATCTCTAGATATCCTTTTGCTTGCGCAATATCTTTTGGAGTCTCTCCTTTGCGGTTGTGCGCATTTCTATCCGCTCCCAGAGACAGCAATTCCGACACAACATCCGCATTATTCTCTCTTACCGCATAGTGAAGCATTGATTCGCCTAAAAAATCCGCACTGTTTGCGCCAGTGGCTGAGAACAGTCTCATCCTGGCGCCTGAATCCATTTCAAAGATCGCAGAAAGAGGATTTCTAGTGTCGGCATTCGATACAAAGAGAGATGATCCTTTTTGTATTAGCACCTCCGCTGCGTTAAGATCACCCTTTTTAAGAGCGAGCATAAGAGGAGTATCTCCTTTTGAGTTTCTCGCATTAAGATTGGCTCCATGTTTGAGTGCTTGCG
>JAAYWE010000113.1 GCA_012516755.1 Treponema sp. | reverse complement strand
TATGTGGATTGCGCTGGTTGGGGGGCTAATCGCGATTCCTTTAGCCTTTGTAAATCGCATAACAGCGCCATTACTGGAAGCCCTGCAATCTGTCCTTACATGGATTCTTGCATCAAGCGCTTCTTTTCCTATTTTCAATGTAGGCTCAATACCCATGTTAAGGATCTTTTCATGTCTGCTCGTTGTCTGCTTTATTGCTCTGATTTATGCTATTCCATGGATTGTCTGGTGCAAGTCCCAGCGGAAGATTGAGGAGCTGCAAGGGCGCATGCCCTTTCTTCGCTCGAAAAATATGTATGCAATGCTGAATCCGCCAGACGAAGCCCAATAAGCTAAGGTCTTAATGAATGGGGGCTTAACGATTTCTATGAGCCAAAATGAAATAAATTACGATTCTCCCGCTTCGATTCAGGCTTTTCTAGTGCAGAATGGACTTGCCGTCAGTAAGCGCTTGGGACAGAATTTTCTCATAGATCGCTCGGTGCGCAGCCGCATCGTAAAAGCATTGGAAGTAGAAGAGGGCATGCATGTATGGGAGATTGGCCCCGGTATTGGAGCAATGACCACACTCCTTCTCGATGAAGGGGTGCGACTGTCTGCTTTTGAGATCGATTATGGATTTGTGAGGGTACTCGAAGGTCTTTTTTCTGCAAATGAGAATTTTTCTATTATAAAAGGGGATGTTCTAAAAACGCTATGCTCGCAGAAGGAGCCACCTGAGCGCATATTTGGAAATCTACCATATAATTCTGCGTTTGCTATAATTTCGTATATTCTTGAGATGGAATTTCTGCCTCAGCGCATGATTTTTACCCTTCAAAAAGAAGCTGCACAGCGAATGGTAGCCGGACCGGGGACTAAGGATTATTCCTCGCTCAGCGTGTTCTGTGCCTCGGTATGCGATGTTCGAATTCTTTTCGATATTGGTTCGAGCGCATTTTGGCCAAGGCCAAGAGTGACTAGCTCTGTTGTTCAGCTTATTCCAAAGAAAAAATCGATGTCCGCCTCAGAACGCAAGGATTTTTCCGATTTTGTGCGTGCGGTTTTTTCATCTCGGAGGAAAACACTTAGAAATACCTTGCGCTTTTGGATGAAGCAGCGCTCTCCTTCTCTGCGTGAAGAGGAAATTGATACTCGATTGCGTGCAATCTTGGAAGAGCTGCTAATTGATCCTTCCATCCGCGCAGAGGTCCTTACACCGGATGAGCTTTTTGCAGTTTATCGACAGTTGCATGCTTTGCTGGCATCCTCTACTTCTTGCTGAGATTAGCCTAGATCTTTATTATATTGACAAGATGGCTGAAGAAGTAAAACTCAGCGTGGTCGACGAGGAAGAAGTCGATACAGTGCTCGGCTCGGAGATAGAATTCGAGGGTGATATTGAATCCTCGAAATCCCTCATGATCAAGGGAAAAGTGAGTGGGAATATCAATTGTAGCGCCGAGCTCTACATCACCGAGCAGGCTGAGGTGCGATCGACCATCCATGCTGCCACAATCGTGATCCGCGGGAAGGTATATGGTGATATAAGCGCAGATTCCCTTATAGCCGTGCTCGATTGGGGACATGTAGAAGGGTGCCTGGTTGCCCCTGACATCTATCTTTCGCCAAATTGCGTTTTCAAAGGGACAACGGTTATCAAATCATGATATACCAGGCTAATGGAATTGGGCGGATAGCCCTTATTGGGATGTTCTTTCTATCTATTTGGATTTCCGGACTATTTGGTCAGTCGCCATCTTATTCGATAAGTGTGCCAACTGGCATGACGGGCTCGGACCTTCTTCGAATGAGCCAAGAAGGAAAGCATAACGACGTTGCTCTTCTTGCTCCACAAGCAATCGCGAAGAATCCTCAGGATGTAGATGCATTCATAGGCCTTGCTTGGAGTCTAAATGCCTTAAAGGAATATGCAAAAGCCAGGGATATTGCCAAGCAAGGCTATTCTAAGTTCAAGGATCCGCGCCTTGCCCAGGCCTTAGGCGAAGCTCAGTATTATCTTGGAGAAAACGAAGCCGCACTGGCCAATTTACAGCAATATCTGGCAAAATTCCCAGAAGGAAGCAAGACTGCCCTTACATTCTATTTATGTGGTGAACTTTTTGTGCGCATGAGCAAATTAAATCATGCCGACATAGCATTCAGCACGGCTCTGCAGTACAATCCAAGCAACGCTCGATGGTGGGCACGCCTTGGATGGGTCAGGGAAAGAACGGCTCGCTATATTCCTGCGCTCAAGGCCTACGAGCAAGCCATAAGCCTAAATCCCAACCTGGAGGATGCCCTCAACGGAAAATCGCGCATGCTGGCGAAGATCGAGGATTGAGGGCGGAGAAATTCCCGAATGGCAATGTTACGGGTAGCATTTCAGACTCTTGGCTGCAAGCTCAATCAGCTTGAAACCGAATCCATCGCGGACAAATTCCTGGATGCGGGCGCAGAGATTGTCCCATTTCATGAAGAGGCCGATCTCTATATCGTAAATACCTGTACGGTGACATCCAAGGCCGAACAAAAGGCGCGGCATGACATCCGCTCCGCCATACACAAGGTTCGTAACACTACAGTGATAGCCACAGGTTGCTATGCTCAAATGGATTCCGAGGATCTTTCCTTTCTGGACGAAAGAGTCATTGTTATTTCGGGAGACCTGAAAGCCTCGCTTCTTTTGCTTCCCCAATGGCTTTTGGCAAATTGGCAAGGCCACGGCGATCTTTTCCATGCTGTACTAGAATGGCGCGATGAAATTCTAGCTGCGGCCAAAGGATCGGAGGCGCTGTCGAATGAATCAGGCAAAACTAATACAATAGACCTGTCCTTGTGCAATCGCTTTGCGTTCCACCCAGAGCGATTCCTTATGCATTCTCGTCCAGCACTCAAGATTCAAGATGGATGCAATAACCGCTGCACATATTGCCGCGTGTGCCTTGCTAGGGGTCCTTCGGTATCCTTGCCGGTTGAGGATGCACTCTCCCGCGTGATCGATCTCGAGAGGGCTGGCAAGGCGGAGGTTGTTCTTACAGGCGTAAACCTCGCGCAGTATCGAGCGGGAGGGCTGGATTTTGCGGGCATTCTTGCTTCTATGATAAAAGAGACGAGCAATATCAGGTTTCGGATCTCAAGTTATGAGCCTGAGAACATCGATGAAGCCTTTCTGGCGACTTTTGCCCACCCGCGAGTTCGCCCCCACTTGCATCTCTCGGTGCAATCGGGCTGTACTGAGACACTAAGACGCATGGGAAGACCATACTCCGCCCAAGATGTTAGGTTCGCTGTACAGAACCTGCGTTCAGTCCGAAGCGATCCTTTCCTGGCAGCGGACATAATAGCCGGCTTCCCTGCAGAGACGGAGTCTGAGTTTGAGAACACTATAGCCCTGCTATCTGAGCTCGATTTTGCCTGGATACACGCTTTTCCTTTTAGCCCAAGACAAGGTACGCGCGCTGCAGACATGAAACCGCGTATCCCAGAAAGAATTGCCTGCGAGCGCGTTGACAGGCTTCTTGAGCTGGCCAAGCATGGGAAGCGCTCTTATATAGAGCGATGGCTTGGGCATGAGGTCGAGATGGTTATCGAACATGAAGCCAGTGCCGATAAGCATAATGGCGATGAAAATAGGGCTACTGATTATGCATCTGCGCGAATTATTGGTACCACAGAGAATTATCTTAAAGCTATGATCGAGGCGTCGGAGAGGGTAGAGCAGAGTATAATGCCAGGCCGCGCAGGAGATTCGGTCAAGGTAGTGTTGCATAGCAAGGGCGAAAGCGCATTGGCGGACGGGGCAATAGATGTGCTGGCGACAATTTCGTCAAAATAATAAGGCTTCCAAGACCAGTTTTATTCGGGCTCTACGTTTTTTGCTTCTTGATTTATTGCCAAATTGAGCTAGAATATATTACGTAGAGTTGTCAAGTTGTGGAGTTAAGTCGAGATCGCATGAATGACAAAAAGGAGGTATTTATGCGAAAGAAACATGTTGCATATTTTGTGTTACTCATAATAGTCGCATTGCTCTTTTCGGGCTGTGATGCAATGATAACCAATGTGTATAAGACCATGAATCTTGGCCAGCCGGATCCAGAGAAAATTGCTCAGAAAAATGCTGATGTCATAATTGAGGAATCTGGGATTACATCAGGGGATGGACCATCGCAAGACTATGTCAAGAAAATAGCAAAAGACGATCAGGCAAAAAAGGCAGTTATAGAAAAACTTGACGAAGTTGTCAATTCTTCTAGTGCAACTACAGAAGAAAAGCAAGCATCGCAAGCACTTATTATAAACATTGAATTGTCTAGTATCGATGCGGACATTGTTGCAAATAATGTAAACTCCGCTTTAGGAGATATTCTAGCAACAGAGGGTGTGAAACCTGCGGATGTAATTGACAAGATTTTCCCAGAAGAACTATCAAGCGATGAAACAAAACTAGCTGATTTCGTAGACAAGCTTGCAGCGCTTAGCGGTGATGTCGACAAGCTTGCGCAAATAATTGATGAAAATGATAAGACAGCTGCAGAAGGGCTAGATATTGGAACTATTGCTCAGACAGCGGCCATAATCAAATTTGTAGACATTGTCGAACCTGCTGCTGGATATACCACTGGCGAAGCGGTGGCTAAAGCTGTAATGGATTTGAAAGTGGATCCAAATGCGAATGTGAGTCAATATTTTGGAGAAGAACCAGATTTGGAATCGCTCAAGGATGATTCGAATCTAGCAACTCTATTCGAAGCCGCCGGTATGGATCTAGATACACTGTTTGGCGAATCGAAGGGCAGCGAAGGCTCGTCTACCTGAAGCCAAGATCCTGGAAAGAAAGGAGCAAATATATGAAAAGAAAAGCGATAATTGTTATATTATTGATTCTTGCAACTGCTATGGCTTCTGCGCAGACTGCCCTGGAGTTCATAGAAGTGACACCTAAAGATGCTCGAACTATGGGCATGGGTGGCGCTTTCCACGTCTTTAGCCAAGGATATTCGAGCTTCTTTGGAAACCCAGCGGGATTTGCAGGGGCTAACAGCTCGCTAACGCTTACAGATCTCAGTGTTTGGGCTTACCTTGCGCCAACAACACAAAATGTGGAGCGCGTAAAAAGTATCATTGATGGAAGTGCTACTGATTCTGACATTCTAGGATATGCTGGCGATTGGATAATCAACAACAATGGCTTTGGTGCGGGTCTTTCCCTAGGAGGAGGCTGGGTTGGTAAGAAAGGGATAGCCATAGGAGTAACTCTAGTCTCCGATGAGGTTGCAGCTGGCAATTCTCTCTTAGGATCGAAGCTGGTAAGTGCGACTCAGCTGAACGGTATCTTAGGCTATGCATATCCGTTTAATATTGGTCCTGTGACCCTCAAAATTGGCTTGGATG
>JAAYWE010000112.1 GCA_012516755.1 Treponema sp. | reverse complement strand
TGGGGACATTGCCGCCTACAATTCCCTTGACAATAAGGCCAAGGATTAGTCCTCCTGTCAGGTAGCCAGAAGGCAGCTTGAGTTTGCTTCCGATCCAAGCCCCTACCAGAATTGCGGTAACAATGATCATCTTTTCTTTCATAATGCCTCCGGCGGCGCTTTTATCAAACTTTTCGTATTGAGTCTATAATAGTCCCATCGCGGTATTCCACTATTCCGACGATTTCGTTTTGGAAGGAAATTTCCTCGGGAATGCCCGTAATAGCCTCGATATCTTTCTTCAGCTGATGAATGTTCTTTATAGGAAGGCCAGAATCCTTTAGTCTGGCAATGAGATCTTCTCGTCTGGGATTCACGGCAATACCTCTCTCGGTAACGATGACATCGATGGTTTCTCCAGGAGTTACTATGGTCTGTACTCTTTCCCTTATGGAAGGGACACCATTTCGCATAGAAGGAATTGTGATCAGAGCGAGCTTTGCCCCAGCAGCGGTATCCGAATGACCTCCGGATGCTCCGCGCAGAATGCCATCGTGGCCTGTTAAGACATCGACATTGAAATCGACATCGACATCTAGCGCAGCGAGTACGACTACATCGAGATCATTGACAAGGCAGCCTTTATTAAATGGGTTGGCGTACCATGAGGCATCTGCTTCCACATGGTTTGGATTGTGTGCGATGGAATCGATTACGGCAGCATCAAAGCTCTGTACATCAAAGAGTGTCCTAAAGAGGCCTTCTTTGAGCATATCTGCCATATAGCCCGTTATTCCTCCTATGCAATAGCTGCCTTTTATGGAGTTAGATTTCATATAATCCCGCACATAGCGTGCAACTGCGAGACTTGGTCCGCCTCCGCCTGTCTGGAACGAGCAGTCATTCTTCAAATAGCCTGAAGCCTTGATGACCTTGAAGGCAAGCTCAGCTATATATAACTGTAATGGATCCCTGGTTATTCTGGTGGCACCTGTTGCTATTTTGGAAGGGTCGCCTATGGAATCGACAACTACCACCTGATCTACGAGATATTGCGGAATGCTGATTCTGGGGGACAAAGGATAGTCGACAAGATTGTCGGTTATTGCAATGACATGGCTAGCGTATCGAGCGTCCACCATGGCATAGCCTAGAGAGCCGCATGCTGTGTTGCCAGTTACGCCGGTCATGTTTCCAAGTCGGTCGCAAGCTGGTGCACCCAGGAATGCGACATCGATTTTAAGGCTGCCTTCTTCGATAGCTCGCGCTCGTCCGCCGTGGCTTCGTATTATCGCAGGGCTCTCCAGATAGCCATTCGAAATGGCCTTGCCAACCTCGCCTCGGACTCCAGAGGTATTCAGTCTCGTTACCAGTCCCTTCTTTATTGCATCCGCCACACAGTCGTGTGAGTCTCCCAGAGAAGAGGGCGCAAGTGTCAGGTCTCGATAGCCCATTTTCTCCAGCTCGGACAATACAAGGCTTACTATTGCATCGCCATTTCTAAGATGGTGATGAAAAGAAATTGTCATACCATTCTGCAAACCGGAGCGCTCTATTGCTGCCCTCAGGCTTGAGACTACTTTATTGGCACTGATAGTCGGCACTCTTCGAGAGACCGGAGAGGCCGTCCATATAAATGAACCATCTAGCCTTGCATAAGGTCCTGAGAATGGTTCTACAGCCCCCAGACCGCGAATCTCTCTAGGAACGAGCCTGCCAAGCGAGTTGCGTACACAATTGGTGCTCATAGTTCTGACACCTCCATCCCAGCTAAACGTGCAAGTTCGAGAATCCTTAGCGCTTGTGACACAACCGGAGCATCTACCATGCGTCCGTCTACCGCTATAACCCCTTGCCCTTTTTGTTCGGCTTCTCTAGCGGCTGTGACGATCTTAATTGCCTTTGCAAGCTCTTTTGGATCTGGAGTATAGA
>JAAYWE010000111.1 GCA_012516755.1 Treponema sp. | reverse complement strand
CCGGCACCGGAAAACCTCATTGAGCGGGACTTCCATGCAGAGGCACCGAATAAGAAATGGCTCACGGACATCACGGAGTTCCATATTCCGGCTGGCAAGGCATACCTTTCACCGATCGTGGACTGTTTTGACGGCATGCTTGTGAGTTGGAGCATTTCCACGCGGCCAGACGCTGAACTGGTAAATACGATGCTCGATCTGGCGACCGATATGCTTGATGATGATGAATCTCCAATCATCCATTCCGACCGTGGATGCCATTACCGTTGGCTAGGATGGATTGAACGGACCGAGAATGCTTCACTGGTACGATCTATGTCAAAGAAAGGCTATTCACCGGACAATGCTGCCTGCGAAGGTTTGTTTGGCCGGATTAAAAACGAAATGTTCTATAACCGGAACTGGATCGGGGTAACCATGGATTCATTCATGGATACCCTAGACAAATACTTGCAGTGGTACAACTTGGCGCGGATCAAGATGTCATTGGGTGCCATGAGTCCCGTTCAGTACCGTTTAAGTATAGGCTTGCCTATAAATGTCCAAGAAAACGTCCGCACCCCCATGCGTCAAGAAGCCCGATGCCACCAAAATCACGGGCTTCAACAAAGGCGAGAGAGTTGTCGCCTGTGGCGCTGTCCACCGAGGGGCGTGCTACCAATTCCCCTTGAGGAAGGAGCGTCGACAGCGCGGCGATAAGCTTTCTGACGGCGTCGAGGTCGACATCTTCAGGTTTTCCAAAATTGTACAGGACGATGGTTTTGGGTTTTCCAGTTTTTTCATCTCTGACACTCTGAACAAGCTCAACATAGTGGTACGTTTTAGAACCCTGGACCGAGGTAGTAGTTCGGATACTTATGGTACTACATAGTATTATAATCTTTATTTGTAAAGTCTTTTATATATTTCTAGTATTACACTCTTAATTGTTTCGTACGACGCGTACAACCTATTACTTATTTTACTATAAGTATTTACGCTAATCGCTTGGTAATTTATTGGCTAGACACTGTACAACGACACTTTAAGTAATCAAATATGAATTCTCAGAATGTTCTAAAAGACTCCTACATGATGAAGACATATATTTATTTTAGGAGAGATTCATAAGCTTCGTGACTGCATCATCGAATAGATGTTTGAGCTCGATTGGTGGAGGCCTGCTGCCCTCTGGCGTAGATTTGTCTTCGCCTTCTCATCAAGATTAGGACTTTCTAAGAGCCTCTGGTAAAGAAGCCAGGCTTTCGCTCATACCAGTCATAAAACGTACTGATGGGAATCTGATGCTTAAGGAGTACTCCTCCTTTTGTATGCGACCTACCTTTGATTTCGAGTTTCTTTCGTTCAACTTTCAAGAGCCGATCAATCGTTGCTGGACTTATCGTATAGTGCACATTTTCCTTGCGCTTTTTCCGTGTCCGAGAAACTCCTACCACCACTCGTATTGGCTTTCCATCGATCACAAGAGTATGTACTTCCCCCCATGTCGCAAGGATATGAATGGCATAGTTGCGACTATAGCCAGTATTCTTTGCAAACTCATCTAAAATCTTTTCTTTTTCTGCTTTCCTTGCTTTTTGATAGCGCGGTACGATTTTCCTAGTGAGTGATTGCCTATCCTTCATTCGTAAGCCCATTGCTGTGCCTCCGCCTTGTATTTTTTGCTAAGGCGTCACACTCTGCCAGACTTAGAATTTATGATGAGGAATTAATTTCATTTCAGCTAAATTTTTGATGAGCAATACATTGTCTTGCTAACTTGAGCGGCGAGATGTATAATTAATTATCTTTTTCAGGCCTTCAAAGGAGGTGATGTGCCTGAGAAGGAGATGGGCAAAGTTCTTCGAAGGCTTTTGCGGTAATTTCGGTATAAGATTTAAGGAGGAGAAATCATGCGAAAACTTGTGTTAGGATTGATTATCGTGAATTTGCTCTTGGGAACCGTAGTCTTCGCTCAAGAGCCAATCAAGATTGGGGTGCTTGTGGAGTTCACCGGTGCATGTGCTGCCTATGGTCAGATGGGACGGGATGCATTGGAGCTCGCTCGAGCGAAGGGGATTGTCCCCGTGCAGGTGCTCGGCCGGCCCATTGAGCTTGTCTATTTCGATGCCCGGACCGAGCCCACAGAAGCGACCAACGGCGCCACCCGTCTAATCAACACAGAAAAGGCAGTGGCT
>JAAYWE010000110.1 GCA_012516755.1 Treponema sp. | reverse complement strand
GTAATCAAGCTCTAGGAGAGGCAATAGAGCGAATTTCCTCTCTGCGAGACCAGGATGAGGAATTATCAAATCTGGTTCTGCCACTATTTTTTGATCGTATATAAGAATATCTATATCAAGGGTTCGAGGGCCTTTTATGATTTCTTTAGTTCTATCCCTACCATGAGTTGCTTCGATATGATGGATCTGCATAAGTAATTCGCGCGGCGTAAGCTCGGTAAAACCAGAAATTGCAAGGTTAAGGAAATCTTGCTGATCTGAATAATAGCGGGCACGGGAACGCCAAAGTCCAGAGCGCCGAAGCTCTATTATAAAGCCTGCAAGCTCTTGGATGGCTGATTCTAAAATAGAAGGAGAATCTCCTTTATTTGAGCCTAGTCCTAGCCATACTTTTTCCATGATAGCAAGCGCTAAAGCTCCTTTTAGATTATGGCTTCAGAACAAATCCTCTGTTCTGATTTTAGTGTCATTGTCTTCGTAATTTTCCAAAATGGTGGCCGTCTCAAAAGTATCAATTGTTCCGGAATGATTTGTCTGTGAGGTATTGGCTTCCGTTGTTTTAGATTTATCTGTGTTGAATAATATTTCGCGGACCCGTGTTTCGATTTCTTTTGCAACTTCCGCATTTTGCTCCAGATATGCCTTTGCATTTTCTCTGCCCTGCCCTATCTTCTCGCCAGACCAGGTATACCAAGCGCCTCTCTTTTCGATTACGTTACATTTTACTCCTGCATCTAGAAGAGAAGCACTCCAAGAGATGCCTTTACCGAATATGATCTCGAGTTCAGCCTTGCGGAATGGTGGCGCAACCTTGTTCTTGACCACCTTGACGCGCACCCTATTACCGATTGCTTCTTCGTTCTGTCCTCCTTCGATTGTATCGATCCTTCGAACTTCGATGCGAACTGAAGAATAAAACTTGAGGGCATTGCCGCCTGTGGTGGTTTCTGGATTACCAAACATCACACCTATTTTCATGCGTATTTGATTGATAAAAACGAGAATTGTCTTGCTCTTTGAGAGAGTACCGGCAAGTTTTCGCAGAGCTTGACTCATAAGTCTAGCCTGAAGCCCTACGTGGGAATCGCCCATTTCACCTTCAATTTCGGCTTGAGGTGTGAGAGCAGCCACAGAATCTATTACAATTATGTCCACGGCACCTGAACGGATAAGGGATTCTGCTATGTCCAGCGCTTGTTCGCCATTGTCTGGTTGAGAAATATAGAGTTCATTTATATCGACACCTAGATTTCGTGCATATATCGGATCCAGAGCGTGCTCAGCATCGATGAATGCTGCTATCCCGCCTTTCTTCTGAGCTTCGGCAATTGCATGCAGAGCTAGCGTTGTTTTGCCAGATGACTCGGGACCGTAGATCTCGATTATTCGGCCGCGAGGATAACCGCCTATACCGAGGGCTTCATCCAGAAGGATCGACCCTGATGAGATGACCTCTATTCCCTGAGCAATCGTATGGGCTCCAAGTTTCATCAAGGAACCTTGGCCAAATTGCTTTTCAATCTGTAATCTGGCTGCTTCCAATGCTCTCAGTTTGTCTTCCCTTTCCTTCTGGATTTCCATATCTGGATCCTTTTTTTCTCCTACCGCACCCGTTTTTTGTCCAAATTTAGGTTCCTGTTCTGTCATCAATTCTGCCGCTGAGCGGTTTTGTCTCTTCGCCATTGCAAATACCCCTTCATCCTCTATGACGCACAAATTGTATCACACGATTGAAAATTCTGCAGCCACTCATCACTATATTCAATCATGGCGGATCAATTCTGCAGGTGCGATGGAGGACGATCTAAATGCGGGAATAAGGGAAACAATCATACTGACTAGTATTCCTGAGCACAAGATAAAAACTATATATCTCAAATTCATTGATATCGGGATTCGTTCAAGATAATAATCCGGGTTAAGTAAGGTTATCGCTTGAGAGGAAGGACTAAATAATTTCGTAAAAAAATCGATCAAGGTTTGAATTGCCGAGAGTAGATGGTTGATACAAAGGGATATTGCAACACCTACAGCGCTTCCTGATATGCAACCTATAATACCTGTAACCGTCCCTCCCAAGAGAAAAATGAGCATGGTTTGCTTCCGAGATACACCAAAAGAACGCAAAACCGCTATCTCTTTTCTATGTTCCATGACAAAAGTAGTCAGTACAGAAGATAAATTGACTGCCGCTACAATGCCTGCAATAGCCATTATGAATACTAGCATAGATCTAGTGCTAGAAAAAGATTTAAATAGGCTTTGTTCTATATCTCGCCAGGGCCGCACAAGGGCTTCTGGATATAGTTTCTTGACATTGTTCATTATATCATCAAGATCAGGTCCGTAAGGATCTTTTGTTTTTATTCCAATATACGAATATGCCATATCGGAACTCAAAATGCGCCGGGCAACTCGGGAATGGATTATGAACCAATTGGCATCAAGTTCGCGATAACCACTGGACACTATTCCAGCTACTCTGAAAATGCTCAATTTTGGAAGGATTTCTTCCCCTTCTGTTTCCCGCAAGGTCATCAGCGAGACAGTTTCTCCTATCTCTACACCAAGAGTTTTTGCAAGGTAGCGTCCTAGAACTACCTCGTTCTCTTTTTGAGGAAATAGATCCCCGGCATCTATCTCAATGTATTCTCTGTATCCCCTATCTGATGTGATAGACTCGTCTAAGCCCCGAATCTGCGCTGAAGTCGAGCATTTGGTCGAAGCGGCAAGTCCAAGGCCATCTATTTCGTACGATGCAGATACAACACGGGGAAGTGCCTCAATTGTCTCTATTCTCTGTACCCTATTTTCTTCGCTCAAATCGAGGGGAATACTCATCTGTATGTGACCTGTCTTGGTTTCGAGATAGCGGTCGGTGATGCCTTTGATCATTCCATTAGAAACAAAAATAACGATATAAAGGGGCACAATACTAATGCCAATGCCCAAGATAGCGCCAAGAAAAACACCATGGCGAGCGCTATGCGCACCTTTTTCTCTTGCTGCAGTAGGTCTTCCCAACAGCATACGAAATCCAAGATAAGAGAATGGCTTAAGCCCACTCAGTCTTATTTTATGCATTCGAATCGACCTCCTTTCAGGAGGTAGGATGATCCGCCAATGGCTGCCAAATCGGGATCATGGGTGACTATCAAAAGAGTTGTCCCTGCCGATTCTGGAAGATTTTGAAGCAGAGACCTCAACTCTTTAGCGCTTGAAGCATCGAGATTTCCAGTGGGTTCGTCCGCAAGGACAATCGATGGTGAATTGATCAATGCTCTTGCAACGGCGACTCTTTGCCGCTCTCCACCGGAGAGCTGTGATGGAAAATGATCCAGACGCTTGCCAAGTCCAACCATATCCAAAAGTCTCCGAGCCCTATCCCATGCCTCGTTTTTTGGGGTGCCCGCTACATAGCTTGGCAGAGCAACATTTTCTAGCGCAGTAAAATCATTGAGCAGGAAGTGAAATTGAAAAACAAATCCGACTATGTTTCGCCTAAACATGGAAAGGGATTTTTCCGAGAGCGAGGATAGATCATAGCCATCGACATGCACATCTCCAGAATCGAAGCGCTCAAGGCTGCCTAGGATAGCTAGAAAAGTGCTCTTGCCTGATCCACTAGGACCAAGAATTGTACATATTTGGCCTCTCTTCATCGCAAAATTCGCCCGATCGAGAATACACAATACTTCAGCACTCGAAGAAAAGGTTTTGGTTAGATCCCTGCATTCTATTATTGGATTACTCACTTCTCAGAACCTCCAGCGGGGATACATTTCTAAAGCGACGGTAAGCTAGATAAACTGCGATGACAGGGAAAATCAGTGCAAAAGCTGCAATAACAGCTATATCGGAGATGAATATCCGAGATGGAATACCTTCAATATAGAATATCGAGGGAGAGAAAATCCTGAGATCTGGGACTCCCTTAACAAACCCGAGGCGATAAAGAAAAGAGATGAATGATTCGATCAACCCAATTGCGCCGTTTATAATACCATCGACATGCTGAGCAATTGGAATACCGATAGCAATACCAAATAGAGCACCTGCCAGACCTACCAGAATCCCCTCTAACATAAAAATGCTCGATATTGAATGCTGATTCATTCCCATGGCTGCCAATATCGCCAGATCCCTCGATTTCCTGGCTATGCTACGACGCATCGAGTAATGAATGTTGATAGCTACAACCAAAAAAATAATGCCAACCAATAAGAACATCAATATCTTCTCTGTATGAAGAGCGCTGAAGAAACTGCGATTATAGTTCTGCCATGATTCGATATCGATTATTCCAGGTTCCTGCTCGAGCATAGAGACAAAGGAAATAGATTTTTCCGCATTTATCAGTTTGATTCCAAGAATGGTGGAGGCAGGAAAGCCTGCCAGGTCCTTAGCTTTTAGTCTGGGCATAATAGCGAAAGCAGCATCGAGCTCGTAGTACCCGGAGCGGAAAATGCTTGAGACTTTGACTCTTTCGGAATACCCTTGAATCCCCTCTTCGGGATCTACAAAGGCTCCTCTTAGAGTGAGTATAGATCCTTCAGAGACTCCTAAGAT
>JAAYWE010000109.1 GCA_012516755.1 Treponema sp. | reverse complement strand
CTCAATTCGTGTTCGATATCATGCGAAGCCCAATCTCCTTCGCGGCCTGTATCCAGCAAATTGTTATGGGCTATTGTTCCTGCCCACATCAGCTCTGCCCAGTCGTCATAGGAAGCGGGATTTGCAAGCACGCGAGGTGCAGAGGCAATGACTGTCCGAAGCGTTCCTTCTATGAGTCTATCGGTGAACTCTACCGGCCTCGAATTGGTAAAGTATCGCTCCATGAGATGGCACATTATGTCAGTTGCGCCATTCGCAATCTGCGAAGGCGGTAAAGTGAAGCAGCGCTCTGGATTGAGCACGGAAAACCGCGGAAATAGGCAGTCAGCGTTAACAGAGCGCTTGAGCTGTCCTTCTTCCTTGGTGATGACCGAACCGGGGCTCGATTCACTGCCTGCAGCAGGAATTGTGAGCACCGTTCCCACAGGCAGAGCTTTTTCAGGGAATGCCTTGCCTGTATAGAAATCCCATACGTCGCCATTGTAGAGCGTGCCCGCTGCAATCGCCTTTGATGAATCGATGGCGCTACCGCCTCCTACAGCAAGCACAAGATCGATATGATTGATCTTACTTAGCTCGATGCCCTTATACACAAGGCTCAAGCGCGGATTGGGTTGCACTCCGCCGAGCTCGAAGAAGTGTAGACCTGCTTCGCTGAGCTCCTTTCTAATAAGTGGCAAAAGCCCTGAGCGTTCCGCGCTCTGGCCACCATAATGTAAAAGCACATTTTTGCCAAATTGCGCTGCGATACGACCAATATTCGCCTCGTGGCTTTTTCCAAAATAAATTCTTGTGGGGTTTTGGAATATAAAATCATCCATAGATTATGCTCCTTTTGTTTTCTATCTCTATTTTATTATATGCAACGCTAAAAATGTACTATGAAAGCATATGTTTATCGGGCAAATCTTGAAAGATGGCAAAGAGCCTTGACAGAATCGCAGGATATTGAAGGATTATATGCGCACATATTCGCCTTATTCACCATATTTGCTCTATTCGCCTTATTTTCCTTATTTGCCTTATCCCCGAACTTTCTGGAGCAGCGCCTTAACTTCATCCTTGCTGAGCACCTTGCCATAAGAGACGACCTTGCCATCTATCACAAGTGCAGGGGTGGTCATCACGCCATAAGAAGCAATCTGGGCAAAATTAGTCACATGATCGACGGTCGCATCCATGCCAAGTTCGGCAAGCGCCTCTTTCGCTGCCCTCTCCAGCGCCTGGCACCGTGCACAGCCGCTTCCCAGGACTTTGACTCCCGGCGCTTTTTTTGCTGCTTCCGACTTTGCCACCGATTCTGCGCTGATGTTGCCGCAGGAAGAAGAAGCCTCTTGTGTTTCAGCCCCTTTGCTTTTTCCATTTTCTTCAATTGTATGGAACAGTTTCATGCCAACCCTCCTTTATATAACTCCTTTATATAACTGGACCTTATATAAATAAATAATGGAATGCATTGAAAAAGTAACCAACAGCGATAATCCCTACGGTACAAATTGCTATGAATAAGCCAAGCAATTTCGGTTTGATAGCCTTGCTCAGCATCACCATCGAGGGAAGGCTGAGCGTGGTCACTGCCATCATGAACGAAAGCACTGTGCCAAGCTGCGCGCCTTTTGCGAGGAGCGCTTCGGCTACAGGAATTGTTCCAAAAATATCAGCGTAGATTGGTACGCCGATGAGTGTTGCAAGCACAACTCCAAATGGATTGCGGTTTCCAAGTACCGAGGATATCCACGCTTCTGGAATCCAATTATGGATCACTGTCCCTATGCCTACACCAAGCACAATGTAGGGGAATACTTTTTTGAATGTCGACACTACCTGGTTTTTGGAAAGAATGAGCCTTTCGCGCTGAGAAGGATCGGGAGAATCGATCTCAACGCTGCTCACATTCTTGATAAAATCTTCAACATACTTTTCCATGTGCAGATGCTCGATGAGCATGCCTCCGGAAATCGCAACCATGAGGCCGAGCACCACATAGGCGACCGCAATCTTGTATCCAAAAATACTCATCAGCAGCACAAGGCTGCCGAGATCCACCATCGGTGAAGAGATGAGAAAGGAGAAAGTAACGCCAAGTGGAAGCCCTGCGCCCGTAAACCCCATGAAAAGCGGAATGGAAGAACAGGAACAGAACGGCGTGACGGTGCCTAGCAGGGCGGCAATACAGGAAGCCCAGAAACCATGAAACCTCCCCATAATTTTTCTGCTGCGCTCCGGTGGGAAATAGCTCTGAATATACGAAACGATAAAGATAAGCACACAGAGCAACACCGTAATTTTGATGACATCGTAGAGGAAAAATTGCACGCTGCTGCCGATTCGCGATGAAACATTAAGGCCAATAGCGGAAAGCAGGCTTCCGATAAGCGCATTGAGCCAATTCATCCCAAGGATTTGATTTTGAATAAAGCTTCCGATCATAGGAGTCGCGGTCAGATTTCGGGCGCGTGCTGTAAGAGGTAGTCTTCTGCTTCCTTGCACCAGAGGCCATCGTGCGCCTCTGTGATACGCGCAAGCTCCGCATAGAATGGATCGGTCTTGCCACGCTCAGCAAAATCCGCAATAGCTACCAAATCGAGCTTTTTATGGGTATAAATGAGCTTCTTGCCACCAGGGATCTTATCGAGATTGATTGTGGTCTCGGCGACCGCATTGAGCCCGCCCACATGGGTGATCATCGCTTCAGGATGCAAAAGCCCTCG
>JAAYWE010000108.1 GCA_012516755.1 Treponema sp. | reverse complement strand
GTATAATGAGCCCTAGAATTTAGACCATTGTGGATGAAGAATAAGGTGGGCAAAGCCTTCTTGCAAAGAAGAAAAGGAGGCATAGAGTTTACTATGCGCAAACACTATGACAAGGAATTCAAGGCAAAGGTTGGGCATTGAGGCGATCAAGGGAGAAAAAACAATTCAGGCAAGATCGAGTAAGGTTGATAAACCGGCTACATGCAGTGTTTTTAAGGGCCGGCTTTCCTGATCATACAAAATGCCAGCTTGGCATTGCTGCTTCCAGAGAAAAACTCATCGTCTCCGAACTTGACGGATTTAACCTTGCTGAAGCAATGAATCTTCACCATATGATAGTGGAGTATGAGAAAATTCTTGAAGATCTTGATAAGCAAATCAACCATACTGTTGTTGCATGTGGGGAAGACGCAGAAATTCTCATTTCAATACCCGGTTTTGGAATCAAAACAACAATGGCAGTCCTTGCTTATGCAGGCGATATGAGGCGGTTTGAGAAGCCTTCACAATTAGTAAATTATATTGGATTCTCTCCGCGTCTCTATGCCTCGGGAGACATTGAAAGATCAGGATCAATACAAAAGTAAACATCATAGCTTGTAGCTCCTCCTTCATTTTCCCAGCTTAGATCTGTTGTCTCGGATACATTTGTTGCGTTGTTGTTAGGTGTAGGGTTGAGGGCTGGTTTTGAAGGAATTTGACAAGCTAGTAATAATGATAAAATTCCTATTGTTATTGCAACAAATTTTAACAGATGATAGTGCTTACTTGAAATTAGCATAGACCCCTCCTCCTATGCAACCCGGATTCCCGAACATTTATACCAATGAGGGAGACTCAACTCCGAGCGCTTCATAGAGAAATTTCTGCTTATTGGTGATCTCTCCTACCCGAAGCCTATGCCCAGGATGGGCATAGCATTCGATGATATCGAGCTCATCGAGCACATCATGTAAGGTATAAGTCTTATAGAGCTTCGCATCATGCATAGACTTATCGATATAGGAAAGGTAGATGAGCCCAAGGAATGCCACAAAGAGCTTGCCTTCTAGATTCTCTTCTGATGATACTGAGGTTCTTCGCATAGACAGGCGCTCTTTTAAGTTATTGAATGCCTTCTCAGATATATCCCTTGAGCGATAGAGTGCGAGTGCTTCAAGTGGATCCTTAATATCATTCGAGATGAGTGCAAAGTAGCCATAGTTCTTCTCTACTGCCTCGATTGCCTCCTCTCTGGGTGTCATGACAACTCCTCGGACAGGAGTCGCACTGATATCATAGTACTTCTGGTAGAGCGTCTCATGTTCTGGAATTCTCCTACCCATCTTTACTTCTTCTTCTAAGCTATCAAGAAGGCGATTGAAGGCGAGCCTGTCATCGACTGCCTTTTGGTCATCGAAATACAGCTGCAGGTACATCCGCCTACTGCCTGTCTCAAGACTCTGAGAGCGTGGTTTTATTGCCTTATACTTCCACTCGATAGCTCGTTCATAGAAATAAATGCCATATTCAGAGCTATAGTGTACCCTCGAGTGCATCGAGCCTCTTACCTCATCGAGCACTTCCTGCACAAGTTTAAGGGATTTCTTGACCCCCATAAGAAATTTATAGTGATTTGCATAGAGCGCATTCACATTCTCTTCACTATAAAAGCCTCGGTCGAGAATGAGCTTCACCTTCTCTATCTCAAGGAAAGAGAGGTCTCTAAGAAGCCTCTTTATCGTGGTCACATCGCTGATGTTGCCTGCAAGCTTTCGATAGTACACAGGAAGTCGGGAAGACTCTCCATAGAGTAAGGCGAGGTTAATCTGCGGTAGTGGCTCGTGATCCTTATTCTTTCCATATCGTACCTGGGAAATAAGCTCTGAGTAGGAGGATATCGAGGTGGTATCATAGGCAAGGTATTCTCTCTCTAGTCTTCTCCGTGCTTGTAATAAGAAAAACCTTTGCTTTGCATCTTCAGTGATCATCCCAAAGAGTTCACTTGAGCGTTGCGAAGGAATATTCTTACTATAAGGGTGGCTGTGCGTTGCTGCCCAGCGAGGAAAGCGTCGTAAGGGATTGTTGTCCTCGAGAATGAGGTAGTAGGCAATAGAAAGCAGTTGTTTGTAGATATCAGGGAAACACTTTGCAAGATCTTCAGTGATACCAAGCTTTTCTCCTATTCTGTCAAAGAGGTACGTTGCTCCACAGAACTGCCTTATACTCTGGGTGTTCTCTTGTGGTCCTGGCTTTTTCTCTTTCGATTCTTTTAGTGCACATTCTAATTCATAGGTTTTATTAGGGACAAAGACTCCATCGACCATTTTTCCAATATAGTGACGAGCATGTTTTGCGTTCTTCTTTTCTTTATCCCAGGTTGCAGAATCTTCATAGACATAAGGTACACCATGGATCATCTGGATTCTCTGTGGCATGACAATCTCCCCTCATTGATATATTGTATACCAATGATAAGAAGATGTCAAATATTATTTTCTTATAAAGCTATAAGTTAATAACCTGCTTGGTATAATTTCGCGGGAATCGAGGATGCAATTATTTTATTGCGCCCGTTAGCGCGTGCGCCTAACATCTCGCTTCACCTGCGAGGCGTAAACTGGCGCGGTTTGTGCCTTAAGGATTACTTCCCAAACCTAAACCAGCACATAACCGTGCCATAGCCGAGTCAGGTAGAAGCGATCATTAGGTCTCTCTCTTTCTTCTTCACAAACTAGGTCTTCGATTCAATTATAGGCTATTCGTGTTTCTTCATCTGTTATTACAGCCTTTATCCTTTCTCCCCATATCTCTGACTTCCATGTCCCTAGTTGACTATGTGTTTCATAATAACTTTTAGGAATCGGATGTGTCCCAATAACTACCTGCATCCCATATTTTGCTGGTATGAATTTGCGAAACTCTTCCAATCGAGGACAAGGTGGATATCCAACCATCAGTCCTGTTGCTAAATGAATAATCTCCGCTCCATTTTTCTTCATTTCGGCCGGCGCATATTCTACATTCCCTCCGGGACAACCTCCACACGTGGTAATCCCTACTAGCTCTATTTCCTCATCCTTATATATAGAAAATCCCCCTTCTCGATTTCGCATCGCGCGTAAACATTTTCCAGCGGCACATGTATGATATCTATGACAGATGATGATCCCTATCCTCTTCATTTTCGCCTCTCCTTCTCAGAGTAGATATCTCTATTCACAGCCATCATCATTTATCATGTCGGAGCCTTTGGGTCAATTGGCAGTTCTGACTGCAACCGGTAAGATGATTTTAATGTCACGCGGGTAAGATGTTTTTTATCTCGGACGGTAAGCAGTTTTTTACATAAAGAAAGGTGGTCTCCCATAACCGCCAATTCTACATCGTTATCGGTAATCAAACATCATAATGGAGAGCAAATCTTCTCAGTCTGGCAAATTTTAGCAATGTTTAGGAAGAAGAAGGTAAAAGAATGGAGATTTTCTATGACTCTGGAACGGGGGGTCAGGACCTCAGTATTCCGTAGGTGAATCGCCCCGGGTTTGTCGGAGCCTTGATTATGTGAGTCCGGCACTTTGAGCTGGGCTCATAAATTCAATATAATACAGCTTTTCATACTCGGCAGGAGGAATATTCCCGATCGGTTCAAGGAATCTCTTCGTATTGAACCAGGAGATCCAATCCAGGGTCGCATATTCAACCGCAATGAGGTTGCCTTTCACCTTTCGCGCCCAGATTGCCTGTTCAAGGGAATCCAGGGTCATGTCTGTGATCATCGTCTTCATTGCTCGCCATCCGACGATCATTCGTGAGAACGCGTCGATGATGAACGGAACGAAGATGAATCCGGACCAGGTAGCCACATACGTGAAATCAGCAACCCACAGCTGGTTCGGCCTATCGGCGCAGAATGCTCGCCTGACCAGATCAAGGTGCCTGGAATGGTTCAGGGAAGCGATGGTAGTACGTTTTCCTGTCAGGCCGCGCGTGACACCCCTGAGTCGCAAAGGCTTCATAAGCCGTTCTGTCGTGTAGCGGGCAATATGAAAACCATCACGCTGCAGCTGTCGCCATACTTTCCGTGCGCCGTATACTTCGTGGTTTTCTTCCCAGACGCGCCGGATCTTGAGTCTGAAGTATTCGTCGCTCTGCCGACGCCGAGATGTCTCTTGCGGATGCTTAACAAAGCGTTTCAACCGATAGTAGGTCGAGGGAGCGATCGGCAATTCCTAGCAGATCGGCTCGACTCCCAGGACTTTGCGGTGCTCGTCGATGAAGGCTACCATCACTTCTGTAAACAGTCGAGCTTCGCTTTGGCGTAATATGCTGATGCCAGGCGGAGTATCTCGTCCGCTCTTCGCAGTTCCCGTGCTTCGGGAGAAAACTGGCTCTTCCTTCCGATGACCGTATCCTCTCACAGTTTATGGTCTCCAACAAACCCGGGGCGATTCAGGGAGTAAAGGTGACGGATGACACAAGATCAATAGAAAACGAATAATGAGGCTCATGCGCGCGATGGATCTGTATGCAAAAGGTGCGGAAGAGCTTACAAACACTACAATAAGCATTACTCGAATCGAGCTTATCCTAATGCACTGCAGCAAGATTTTACCGCGGACTATCGCAACAAGGTGTGGCTGGGAGACATTACCTATGTTCGCACGCACGAAGGGTATCTGTATCGTGCTGCGTTCCTATTTTTTCTGCTTTAGGAACTGTGGGCTTTGACGGTTACAAACTAGACTCTAGAGCCCGCTATTCAGTAGATTTCTTACAATAACTATTAGAGCAGTGGGCCTTTCGAACGAGGCCTAAGGAGTAAAGCTATGAAGAAAACAGATTGGCC